>JANLQP010000246.1:0-2132 GCA_031367895.1 Hyphomicrobiales bacterium | reverse complement strand
GCGGTCCGATTGGGCTCATCGTGCGAAAGCCAGTTGAAGAATGTCTCGCTCTCCTGGTGCAGTTCGGGCAGCGCCGCTAGCGCTGCGCAAGCAGCGGCGGGCGTCACCCCATGGGCGAGCGGAAAGCGAAGCGTGCAGAGCAGGATTGGATCACCCTCGGAGTTCGTGAACTCAATCGGGCGTGGGTTGAGTGCCGTTTCGAGCGCGTCGGCAAGCCACAGCCTCGTGAATATGGGCGCTGCAAGCTCGAGCAGCTCGGCCCTGGCCGTCAGGTTCTTGAACAGCCCAACATCGAGCTTGCCTCCGACCTCGTTGGCGATGACATGCATCTCTTTCTCGACGCGGGTTTCAAACCAACGGAGCTTGGCCATCACCTTGTCGGCGGTTTCAAAGTCGTAGACCAGCACGCCACCGCACATTTGGTGGCCGCCCCCGAGCGCGACAATGCGTGCGCCGATGCGATCCCAAGGTTTCATCATTGTGGTTGCCTTACGCTCGGTGACACGCACCGGGCCACCGCCGCGGATCAGATCGCGCGCCATGAACGAGTGCCCAGGCTCGATGTCGCTCACTTCATAGAGGCTCATGACCGAGGCGCGGATCGCCTTCATGTACGCCTTGGCTGGCGGAGTCTCCTTGTAGCTGCGGCGCTTCAAGTAGTCGTCGACCATATTGCGCCCGCCAGTCAGGTCGCGCGCCAGAAAATCCTCGAAAGCGCAACCCCACAGGGTCATGGCCGTCGCGGGTCCGAGGATATCGCCCAGCTCATCGGTTTCGAACTTCGCATTGCGGCATGCAACAAAAAGGTGCCCTTGCAGAATCTCCTCGAACGGTTCACGCCACTCGTCTCGGCTGAGGAACTTCATCAATCCGGTGAGCGATGCTGCACTGGCCATGGATGGAAACTCCGGGTTTGAGACAGTCGCAAAAGGGAGACGGGGCAACTGGGGTCGTGATCAGGCCGATTGCCGTGGCCGCTCGCGCGGCCTTGCCTTTGGCCGCTGCCTGCCGAGGCTACTGACGGCTTCGGTGTGACGCCGGTCATCCGCCTTGGCGGGGTCATAGTCGGCGCCGAGCCGCTCGACGCTTTCAGCGTGCCGCGCATGGGTCGGGTCGGCGAGCGCCGCCAGCAGCTCCAGATAACCGTGCGCCCCGCCCGAGTCCTCCCGTGGGCATCTTCCGGTCGCGCCGAGCAGAAATGGGTCGGCCATCTCCAACGGCATCTCCGTCATTCGGCCAATCTTGACCGTGTGCTGCCAGTGGTCGCCGAAGTCGTAGACGTACTTGAAGCTCTTGGCTCCGGTCTCGGCGACCACGTCGCAAAGCCTCGTGCGGCTCGCTGGCAACATGCCGTCGGAATCGACTTCGCCCCAGCAGATGCCGCGGGTGGTGAACAAGTAGAGGTGCGAGTTCGTCCAGCCCATTGCGGCCTGGATGACCTCGTGGAGAACATCGAGGCGAATGCGATAGGGCACCGCCACGGTGCGCGCCACCTTCGGCTTCACGTCATCCAACGTGATCGTGAGCTGCACGACCGGCTGCGATCTCGGTTTTGCTATCTTTGCCATGGCGAAAGTTTACTCCCTCCGCCGAGTCGGCCAAGGTGGGGCATCAGGGTCGTCCACAACAAGCTGGCCGATGCTTGCCTGTTTCGGGCGCGGCGTATCCTGTGGGCCGCGTCGCCCGCATGCTCGCCTGAGGAGCGCGAGATAGCTACTATCCACGCATGAACCTCGATGATTGCATCAACGCGCTTCGCTCGTCGGACACCGTTCCCAAGGCGGCACTTGCGGCTGGCGTAGCGCGCGCTGAGGCCTTGGCACCGCCGGTGTTCGCGCTGGCGGATAAGCTGTGCCGCGGTGTCTACCTGTTGCCCGGCGACAACGAGCTGCTGTTCAACGGCCTGCATATCCTTGCCGCCGCCCGGCACCCCGGCCTGCTCGATCAACTGCTGGCGCTGGCCCGGCAGCCTGCCGAGGACCTCAACCGACTGTTTCCCGACTACATCACGACCGGCCTGACCCGTTTACTGCTGACGGTCTGGGACCGCCCGCCCGGCGAGTTGTTCAACCTGATCGAACGCGCCGACATGGTGCCCGACGTGAAATGGGCGCTCTACGATGTGTTGGCAC
>JANLQP010000238.1:0-6387 GCA_031367895.1 Hyphomicrobiales bacterium | reverse complement strand
ATTGAATTGCCCTGTCGTCTGCCCCGGCTTGCCTTTCAGCACACATGCCCTTGAACGAACCGCCTATGCCGATGCCAGTCGCTCCAGTGCGGCATCATCGGTGGAGGTCAACTCATCCGTCAGGTGGTTGAGCTGGTAGTGTGAGACGTGCTTGCGCGCACTCTCTTTTCGCGTCGGACGGTTGTCGGTTCTGTTGTCAGCGAAGAAAGCATTGCACCGCGGCCGGCTCGAGCGGTTCTCCCTGGAGCCGTGCAATGTCATGCCGGCAAACATGACCATGCTGCCGGCTTTGCCGAGGATCTGAACAACGCCATTGCGCTGCTTGAGGTCCTCGACTTTTGTCTGCGACACGGCCTGCAGCGCGAACTTGCCGCCCTCGGTATCCCAATAGCCAGTCTCGCCATGATGGCTATGATGGGATCCGGGTATGATCTCGAGAGGACCGTTGTCGGGCGTGCTGTCGTCGAGCATCAGCATGAATGTCACGCAATCACGAATTCCGCCGCGCGGCATGCCATCCTGCCACCATGCGGTGTAGTCCTGATGCCACTGCCAGGATTCACCCTTCCCGGCTACCTTGTGGTTCATGTGTGCCTGCCAAAGGTAGACATGCGGCCCAAGTATCGCGCGGGCACGGTCGAGAATTCGCGGCAGGCGCATCGTCTCTCGGAAGGCCTCCGAGTCCCGATCCAGCGCGTAGCTCCTCCAGATCACGCCCGTCGTTGCATCGACGAGGTTCGCCTCCATTAGGGCTCGTTCGGGTGATCCAAGGCGAAATGCCTCCCGCCGCAACAGACCAACCTCTGCCCGCGAGAAACATTGGCCGAGATGCAGATATCCCTCCGCCTCGTACTTGGCGATCTCATCGACCGTGAGTTGCATGCCGTGCGCTCCCGCGTTGTCGGTCTCGTTACGACCAAAGCGTCAGTCGGCCATCGGGGTAGCGGCCGACGAAACATGCAACGGCAAGCCTGTCGCCGGACGCCGGACCGGGAGGACTGACGAGGTGTGGATTGCGGGAATTGAAGAGCCACACCTCACCCGCTGCCGGACGGTATGAAAATGTTCGAGCGCCTGCCACGGCCTCATGGGGCAACGGATAGTTCTCCCCGATCTCACCCGGTCGGCTCCTCGTCCAGGTCCAGGGTGCATCATGTAGCGTCGTCTCGCCACCCTCTTCGGGAGCAGCGGCATAGAAGTTCCAGGCCAGCTGCGCTTCCACGCCCTCGACCGCGTAGCCAGGAGCCTGGTAAGGTGCAAAATCAGCATGCAAGGCCAAACCTTCATTGGACTTGCGAATGATGCCGACGAAGTAGGGCCGTCCATCGGGTTCGATCGCGAAGTCGACCTGCCCGTCATTAATGGAGGCAAGGAGGCCGAGCAGCCGATCGAGGGGATTGAAGGATTGCTCATAGACGGCAGCAGTCTCAGCTATCGCTTGCTCGGCGGCCGCGAAATAGGCATCCGGACCGCGTCGCTTATAGGCGGCTTGCGTCATTCCGAGATGGTCGATGCGCTGCGCCGAAAAGGCCGCTTGACCGACGTTGGTATCGCCGACCACCGGCCGCATCGTGTAGCGACTGCTAGCTTCTGCGAACGTCCTGCACTCTTCGCTAGACGCGAAAGCTTGGATGCGGATCGCTGGGATCTCGTTAGCGAACAGGGCCACGAGCGATGCCCGGTCGAGCTTCTGCGGTTCATTCGTTGTCCACATTTGGTGCTCCGATTCTTATGTCAAGCAACAATCAGAGGGCCGGCGCGACCGGGTCGGTGCCAGCTAGTGCCGTGCGGTGCATCACTCGTTTCTGGTGCTTGCGATCATAGGGCATGACCTGGTGCATGGTGCATCGATTGTCCCACATCAATAAGTCGCCGGACTGCCAGCGGTGGCGGTAGACGAAACGATCCTGCGTAGCGAACGCCGTCAACTCATCGATCAGCGCCAGGGCCTCGGGCTCCGCCAAGCCACCGATGCCCTCCATGTTGAGCGGGCTCAAGTAGAGCGAGATCCGCCCATCACGATCTGGATGGCTCCGCAGAAGGGCGTGCTCAACGGCGGGAACCGCAGCCCTTTCGGTCGCTGTCAGCTGGCGGTGGCCGGGACGCGCGAAGTCCCGAATCCGCTCGTAGCTGAATCGTCCGACGCGGCCGGCAACGCGATGGCGCAACTCCACGGGCATCTCCTCGTAGACGCGAAACATGCTGGCGAATAGCGTCTCGCCGCCCTGAGCTGGAACTGCGATGCCGTGCAGGATCGCGCCGAGGCTCGGGATTGCACGATAAGCGCTATCCGTATGCCAGAACTCGACGATGCGCAGATAGGCGTCGATGGGATCATCTGATGAGCGGATGCGGCCCGCCTCATCGACGTTGGCGACTCGAAAGATCTCCGGATGCCGAGACGACCGCTGATCGGCCTCGGGGAATAGTTCGAGCTCACCGAAGTGGCGCGAGAACCGGATGTGCTCGTCGTCACTGATTTCGCCGCCGCGGAAGACCAGGACATGGTGCTCCATCCAGAGGGCCTTGATCTCCGACACCCTGTCAGCATCGAGCGGGCGCGAGAAGTCGAGGCCGGTGACCAAGGCGCCGAGCGCGGGGTGCAGCCTTTGAACGCTCAATTCACGATTGACCATGCCTAGTGGCTCCCTTGTGACGTGCGCTACGTCGGCGTGTCGGTGTTAAGGGAAATGCTAGTACTGGCGGTGAGCCGACGCCAGTCAAACCGTCATCAGTTGAGATGGATCAGGGGGCTGTAGGTGACCAGAGCCGCGCATTTCTGGCTTTGATGCATTGGGAGGTGACCCATGGCACCGAAAAACCGAAGCGTGGTGCCATCGACGCTTGCGCGACAAGATCGGCCTGACTGGCGAGTGGTGAAGAGAACGCGATGGCGCACACAGCGGACGTGACGGGCAGCAACACCACGCCCTGGGGCACGATCCAGCGCCATCAACTTCGCGACTTGCATCCACACAAGGGTCGGCTTGTGGGATGCCACATCATTTGCGCGTGAGCCGCAGGCTATCTCCACCACTCGGTCGCCAATCGAGTAATCCGATCCTGTCCCTCCCGCAGCCTTGCAGCAGATGCGGCAGATATGTAGCCGCGGAAGCTTCTACCGGCGCTCGCTAACGCCGGCACGGCCGGTTCACCTCGACCATCGGATCGCCTCGACCGTCAGATGTTGAGATCTCTTGTGGTGTAGTCCTTGATCCAGCGTTCCCAGTTGGCCTCGGTGAAGCGGAACTCGTCCTCGCGGCCCGAGAAGGGCTGATAGCGGTAGCGCCGCTCACCCGGATGCTTCTGTGCGCGCGCGTCGATGGCGACCTGGATGACGGCCGAACGCTCGAATACGCGCTTCTCGTCGTAGTGCACGACCCGAGGGGCGTCGCCGGGCATCACCATCGTTGCCGTCTGGCCGAGCACGGAGCGGCGGCGGTGGAAGCCCATTGTCAGCGAGATGCGGATGTCGGGCGAGGAGTTGGCGAACGAGCCGTGCAGCATCTGCCGGTTGACAATCGTCACGTCGCCCGGAGCGCAGATCAGCGGCACCGCATCGGGCAGCCTCTCATCACCGCCGTTCTCCGCGATCTTCCGTTTGATGTCGACCCTGCCGAGCTTGTGGCTGCCGGGCACGACCCACAGGCAGTTGGCCGACGTCGTCGGATAAAGCTGGACCTGGAAGTTGAAGCCGTGGCTGCCCTCGTCCCAGTCGGGCTTGCCCCAATGGGTGACGCCGTCCTGGTGCCAGGCGACTGAGCCCCCGACGCCGGGCTGCTTGACGAATGTCGCGTCGTTGTAGGGCACGAAATCCGGACCGTTGATCGCCTCGGCGATCGTAAGCAGCGCTGGGTGACCGTATACCCGCAGGCCTGACGGCATGCCCCTGCACATGCCCCACATCAGGAAGACGACGTGCTCGGGTGCGTCGGCGTCGGCCCGAGCTTCGGTCATCTTCGAGGGATGGCGACCGTTGAGCAGATCCGTGCCGCCCCAGGGGTCGGACAGGGGCCGAATGAAACTATAGGGATCGCGCGGCCAATCGCGGCCGAGCGCCGGCCGGCCCTTGGCATCGACCATGGCGCCGGGGCGGACGGGTGCACGCTCCAGCATGTCGGCGGCATCCTGCTTGAGCTCCGCCACCTCGGCCGGCGCGACGAGCCCCTCGAAAATGTAGAAGCCGTGCCGCCAGTAGGCGGCAACGATGTCGGGACGCAGCCGGCCCTCGGCATCGAGGCGGACGGGGCCCTTGTTGCCGAGCGCGCGGGCGCGGGCCTCGCCGGCAGCGCCATAGGCTGTCATGCGGGTTTGGTGCTCCGCTCGGGTGAGCGCGGGGGTGGCGGTGGTGGTGACAGAGGCGTCGTTCATTGCTCGTCTCCTCGTCGCAGTGGCGCATCGCGCCGGAGCGTTTGATCGTGTGCGGCGGTTGGCGAGTAGAGTGTGTCGGACCACGTCGGGGAGTGCAAGCAGGGCCCCGCGTTTTCTGTGGTCCGCGTCGCGGGGCGAGAGCGGGAGCCGTAGGCTGGGCTACGCGATCCCCGGGATTTCGGACGTGGTCGGCGCCATCAGCGGCATAACGAACGTCATGGCGACCGATGTCCGTTGTTGGGATTTCGGTACGTTGTGCGATGCTGCATACGCTGGGCCGCGTGAGTCTGCAGGTGGCCCAGTCCCGTTTGGTTCCAGGCGAGGTTGACTGTCGGCTATCGAGTCTATCGCGTCAAGGTTCCCCGAGCGTTCCTTGACCGGCAGCGATGAGGGGGTAGACCGGCTGTCGTCGGCAGGCTACCTTGACGCTTGATGATGACCCAACCGGACTCAGTGCCCGTGCTCAACACTGGTGTTGCCGTTCGGTCTTCAGTCGTCCGGTCGGCGTGGTGCGCCGCAAAAATTCAGCGCCGCTGCGGGTCGTAGCCTCAATGTCGGCTGTCCACCAGGGTCCTGTCCGTTTCTGTTCTGATTTCAAGGTGGGCCAGGAGCTGACGTCCTGGCACGGACGATGCGAGCGCGTGTGCTTGCCGTGCACATCAAGCGTGTACTTCTCGCCGCGAAAATCGCTGCAGCGCGCCACGCCGGTGATCGAATCGGGCTCGTGTTGACCGCTTTCGATGCTAGCGCGTCCGGCGACACTCAGTCAGCGCATCGTTCAATTTGATCCGCCACGCCAAACGTCCGATAGTCGGTACCGGATCGCGCTGAACGAAGCTCCAGCAGGCGTACAATCTGCGGCTGACGGATCACATTGCACCGTGTCATACTAGCGGTTCCATTCTGCCCCGACAGCCTCTGCAACCTCCGCGCACGCGAAGAAAGCATGGCCCCGCGGCCGACGGGGACCGATGGCGAGGCCCGCATCTACTCGAGCTTGATGTTGGCAAGCTTGATGAGCTCGCTTGTGGTCTTGATCTCGGCTTCTCGGAAGGCCTGCAACTCTGCCTGAGTCGAGGTGACCGGCAGCATGCCGACAAGCAACAAACGGGCCGCCGTTTCAGGCAGCTTCGCGATCTCGGTCACCTTGGCGTGAAGGGCATCCACGATGGGCTGCGGCACGCCCGTAGGAGCCCAGAGAGAGAACCACAACGGCACGTCGGAGTTGGGATAGCCGGCCTCCGTGAGCGTCGGCACATCTGGAAAATCAGGGCTGCGGGTGCTGTGATTGACGCACAGCAATTTGACCTTGTCGGCCTTGATGGCTGCATTGTTGGACGGATCGTTGGCGATCTGAACGGTTCCAGTGAGTAGGTCGTTCAGGACTTCTGCGCCGCCGCGATAGGGCACGTGCAGGAATTTGATGCCAGCCCGATGCGATAGCATTTCCATCCGCATATGGCCGCTGGTGCCCGCCCCGGGAGAGCCAAATGGCATCTTGCCGGGATTGGCCTTGACATAGTCGACCAGCTCTTTGATCGACTTCAGGCCGGTGCTCGGATGCACGCAGAAGCCGGATATGCCGTCGCCGACACGGACAATGGGATGCAGCGATTTCTGGTCATAGAGCGTTTTGCGCAGGAGCGGCAGGTTGACGGTCGACGAGTTCGAGGAAATCAGCAGCGTATAGCCGTCGGGGTCGGCCTTCGCGGTGGCCTCGGTGCCGATCATGCCTGAGGCGCCGCCGCGGTTCTCGATCACGAACTGTTGGCCGAAGGCATTGCCGAGCTTTTCGGCCCAATAGCGGGCGAGGTTGTCGGTGCCACCGCCGGCACCGAACGGAACGATGATCTTTACCGGCCTGCTCGGCCAGGGGGCCTGAGCACCGACCACGGCCGGAGAGCACGAGAGCCCCGCGCCGGCACCGCCGACGAGCTTCAGGAACGTTCGCCGCCGCATGTTACATCGCCCTCCCGCTTCGTTTTTGTTGCACGCAGCATGGAGGAGATGGGAGGC
>JANLQP010000228.1:0-16348 GCA_031367895.1 Hyphomicrobiales bacterium | reverse complement strand
TTCAACACGGAGATCTCGACGATCCCAGGCCGCTGGTGGCGTTCGTTCGTCTACCCGGCGTCGAAGGAAATGGCGACGTTTGACGTCCCGGCGGAGGAACAGAAAACCCCGAAGGTCGATTTCGGCACCAAGAAGTAAGTGGCGGGCGAGCAGCAGCGCATCGTGCGGAGCACCGCCATGGCCGGCCTTCCAGACAGGGCTCGCGGTCCGAGGGCGCGATCCCTCGCGCGTTTCGGGGCGTTGGCATTGGCGCTGCTGCTGTGCGGACTGTTCGGGTTTCTCGATGCCGCGTCCGCACAGCCGAAGTTTCCTCCCCTCACCGGCCGCATCGTCGACGAGGCCGGGATCATCTCGGCCGACGATCGGCAGAAAATCCTCGAAACGCTGCGCGTCCTCGAAAGCAAATCGACCGACCAGATCGTCGTTTACACCGCGAAGTCGCTGCAGGGCTATCCGATCGAGGAATTCGGCTATCAACTCGGCCGCTTCTGGCAGATCGGGCAGAAGGACAAGAACAACGGCATCATCCTGATCGTCGCGCCGAACGAGCGGAAGGTGCGCATCGAGGTCGGCCGCGGACTCGAGCCGCAGATGACCGACCTGATGTCGGGCCTGATCATCCGCAACGTCATCTTGCCGGCGTTCCGGCGCGGCGATTTCTCCGGTGGTGTCCGTGCCGGCGTGCACGATATCCGCGATGTGCTGCTCGGCGACACCGAGGAGGTGAAGCGGCGTGCGCTCGGCGGTCAGAAGCGAAACACGGGTGACGATGACCTGTGGCCGGTCCTGCTGATCTTCGGCGTGTTTATCGCGATCTTTGCTTTCACGGCTTGGCAACAACACCAGCAGCTGAAAAGCCTGCCCTACAACGAGCGTTACCGGCGCGCCAAGCAATACCAGCGCAACCGTGGCAACGACGGTGGCGTCGTCATCATTCCGAGTGGCGGCGGTAGTTCCGGCGGCTGGAGCTGGGGCGGCGGGAGCGGCTCGAGCGACAGCGGCTGGTCCGGCGGCGGCGGCGATTTCGGCGGCGGCGGCGCCTCGGGGGACTGGTGACGCTGAAAATTGTCTGTATTACCGGACGCAGCAACAGCGAAGCGGATGCAAGATCCGGGATCGCTGCCACCGAGCAAAGCCTGGGCGCCGGGTCGCATGTGCGCTTCGCTTGCATTTTGTCCGGGGATGCAGGTGGTTCGGGCGCCAAAATGTGCAGCTTTCAAGCCACTCGGCAAGAATGCAGAATTCGGCAAAACGACAGGATGAGGCCGCGATGACGTTGGTGACGAAGCAGGAGGCGGATCGGGTCACGGAGGCCATCACCGCGGCTGAGCGAAAGACGTCGGGCGAGATCGTCGCCATGATCACCGAGGAGAGCGCCAGCTACTTCTACGCGCCGGTGCTGTGGGCGGCAATCGGGGCATTGCTGATGCCTTGGCCGTTCATCCATTGGACGTGGTGGCAGATCCAGACGATCTACCTGATCCAGATCGCGACGTTCTTTGCGCTGGCGCTGTTGCTCTTCTGGCGTCCGATCCGGTTCATGCTGGTGCCGCGCCGCATCAAGCGCGCCCGCGCCCACCGCCGCGCGGTCGAGCAGTTCCTCGCCCAGAACATGCACACGACGTCGGGCCGTACCGGCGTCCTCATCTTCGTCTCGGTCGCGGAGCGCTACGTCGAAGTGCTGGCTGACTCCGGCATCCACAGCAAAGTGCCGCCGACCGATTGGCAGGCGCTGGTCGACACGTTGACGACGGACATCGGCGAAGGCCGTGCCGGCGACGGTCTGGTCAAGGCGGTCGCGGCCGTCGGCGAAAAGCTTGCGCGGCATTTCCCGCCGGGCAGCGCCGACAAGCACGAGCTGCCGAACCACCTGATCGTGCTGCCGGCGGAGTAGGCGCCCAAATGCCGACGACGGCTTCGTCCGCAGTCAAGCCCAGTCCGTCTTTGTTCTTCTGAACTTGAGAGTCAACAGTGGGCCAATACCCGAAGTTCTTCATCCAGGCTCGTCAGCCAACGGGTCACTTGGAAGTAACACGACGGCTTGGATCGCCGAACCGACAGTCATCGCGGCAGTGCCGACGCAATCCACGTCCCCAACCGTTGATCGCCGCACTAAAAGAAACGGAGCGCCAAACATTGACGCTCCGGCAGATTCAAGCTGCTGCGACGACCTACTTGTAATACCCGACGCCGCAGGCGAGATCGCCAATCCGCGTGACGTAGCTGACCTTCGGGACCGGCTCGGCCTCGCCAGGGCGCGGAAACGAGTAGCTGACCTCGGCGACCTTGCCTTCGACGGCCACCGCGATGATCTCGGCGCCGAAGGCCTTGCCGGCCTTGTCCTTCATCGCCCGGGCGTCGGTGCCGAGTAGGCTCGGAACCGTGGTGGCAACCAACTTGCCGTCGCTTACTTGCGAGCAGAATGGCTGCAGATCGCGGTCTTTGAAGCCACCTTCGCCTTTGTTGAACATCTCTAGCGCCTTCGTCTTGTCTGCCTTCACGGCTACGATCACCTTGTCAAGCATGGCCTTGGCTTCGGCTGCAGTGCCGTACTTCGCTTGCTGCGCGAAGGCGCACGTGGAAACGGAAAGTGCTGCACCGGCGACGGCGGCGATCATGATCTTGCCGAACATTGACTTCCTCCCTGGCATTGCTGAATTCAGAGTTGGCGCAAGACATTGCGTCGCGTCGAAACGATTCGTACGCGATGTCAATTGGGGGGGGCAAGAAGCGATGATGAAAAAACTTGCAGTGGCCGATCGGCCACAGACGGCTGTCGGTCACTTCCGGCGAGGGGATCGATTGCTCGGATCGCACAGCCGGGCATCTGTGGCCGGTGCAAGTGAGCCACAAAGGGCACCCTCATGGAACTATGTGCGGCAGGCCACCCAGGCAGCTACCAGACGACCTTCACCCCGAACCCGGCAAAGGCTCCGCCAGCGCTCGCCGATCAAGGCTGCCACGGATCGACCAGTTGCACGCCCGTGCTCGCGAAGTCCTGCACATCCCTCGTCGCCAGCGACATGCCACGCGATCGGGTAATCGCCGCGATCTGGGCGTCGAAGTCCTCAATCGGTCGCCCTGCTCGACGCCGGTCCGCAACGATCAGCGCGAACTCCCGCGCCGCAGCGCTGTCGAATGGCAGGATACGCCCGGCGAACAGAGCCAGGACGCGCTGCGCCGCCGCGTCGAGGTCGCGCTTCCTCTTACCATCCGGTAGGATGGTTACGCCGTAGATGATCTCGGCTTCGGTCACCGCTGTCGTAAAAAGATCCTGCGGGTTCTGACGCGAAAGCCAGAAATGCACCGTCCGCTCCGGCACCGGCTTCATTTCCTCGGACAGCACATTGGTATCCAGGACAAACATTGCCGCTTACTCGAATGTCGGCGGCTCGCGGACTGGCTGGCGCGGGAATGGTTCCAGCTCGATACCACCCAACGGCTCGACAATTGCCCGGATCGCATCGGCAAGGTTGCCTGGCACCGCTACTGACGGCTCGGCGGCAAGCGCATCGCGCAGAATATCGCGCGCCTCGGCCTGCATCGACTTTCCATGCTGGGCGGCACGCTGCTTGAGCCGTTGCCTCAGGTCGTCGTCGATATCGAGGATCGTGAAGTCGGTCATTGCCCACCTCTGGCATACACTCGCTGCCAATGTAGGCACGGCTGCCGTTATGCGCAACACGATCGATGCGCGTTCAAAACGGCAAGCTTCCAGCGCCGTTGCCATCGGGGCCAACACCGTAGGAAGCAACAGTGGGCTCAAGCCGCCACAACAAGTTGTTGTATGGCAACATGGCCGCTCCGGATCAATCGCGTCGCGTGCCACCCGGTTCGGGATCGTCTACTTCCGCCATCTTCGGACATAGGAAAGCAGCCCACTCGTCGTTGGTCAAGTCGGCCGAACCCGCCGAACCTGCACCGCTACGGACGCTACGCGCCGGTTGTGCTGGGCAACCGACGGCGCAACCAAAACCCGCATTTGCGCCATCCTTGGTTCGCGATTACCGTTCGGTCCACATTCCACCCAACCGAGCGAGCAAGCCCCCATGGCGTCACCGATGCAACCCCAAGCCCTGACCGGTGTCCGCGTCATCGACATGACGCACAATCAGGCCGGCCCCGCCTGCGCACAGATGCTGGGCTTCCTTGGCGCCGAGGTGATCAAGCTCGAGGACCCAAAAGGCGGCGACGTCGCCCGCGCGCAGAACAACGACGAGCTGTTCTTCCTCGTTTTCAACGCCAACAAGCGCAGCGTCGCGCTCAACCTGAAAACCGAGGACGGCAAAGACCTCTTCCGCAAGCTGATCGCCAAGTCCGACGTGCTGATCGAGAACTTCGGTCCCGGCGCGCTCGATCGCCTCGGCCTTGGCTGGAAGGATCTGCAGAAGATCAACCCGCGCCTGATCTACTCCACGATCAAGGGCTTCGGCACCTACGGTCCCAACGCGCACTTCAAGGCCTACGAGCCGATCGCGCAGGCGATGGGCGGGGCCATGTGCGTGACGGGCACCGCCGACGGCCCGCCGACCTATAACTGGCCGGCGATCGGCGACAGCGGCACCGGCATGCACATGGCGATCGCGATTCTGGCCGCGCTCAATCAGCGCCACACTACCGGTCGCGGCCAGCATGTCGAGGTGGCGATGCAGGAGGCGGTGCTCAATCTGATCCGCATTTCGCTGCGGGAGCATCAGCGCAACGGTGTCCCGGTCCGCACCGGCAACCAGCTCGGCAAGAACGTGCCCGGAACCACCTTCCGCTGCGCGCCGGGCGGCCCCAACGACTACGTCTACATCTACGCGCAACCGCAGATGTGGGCCGCGGTGTGCAAGGTGCTCGGCCGCCCCGATCTCGAGAACAACCCGCTGTTCAAGACCAATCCGGACCGCTGGACCAACCGCGACGCGCTCGAGGCGATCATCACCGAGTGGACGATGCAACGGTCCAAGCATGAGGTCTCGAAACTGATGTCGGACGCGGGCGTGCCCTGCGGCGCCTGCCAGGACACGGCGGAAATCCTCGCCGATCCGCATCTCAAGGCCCGCAACATGATCGTCGAGCTGCATTACCCGCCGCGCAACGGTACCTTCAAGACGGTCAGCTCACCGCTGCACTTGTCCGACAGCCCCGTGACAGTGACCCGCCCGCCGATGCTTGGCGAACACACAGCCGAGATCCTCGGCGAACTCTGCGGCGTCGATGCAGGAAAGCTCGCGAAACTGAAAGGCAGCGGGGTGGTGTGAGGCGCGGGTAGAGGGGGGCGAGAGGCGATGTCCGCAGTGCCTCCAGCATCGAGCGTCATGCCGAAGGCGTGCTCCCAAACCCTGCCGAAGGCGTGCTCCCAAACCATGCCGAAGGCGTGCTCCCAAACCCTGCCGAAGGCGTGCTCCGGTGCGTCCGTGATGTTGCGGTTGCGAAAGAGCGCCGAAAAACACTCCCGGACATTCCCACGCATGGAGCCGGCCTACCGGTGGGTTCGGCCGGCGGTGACGAGGATGAAAAATACTGGCCGAAATCCGGTGCTGATCAACGCCGCCGCCGGTGACGTGATCCCGCTCGGTGGCGTCAGGTTCACGTTCCGCTGAGGCGGCATTGAGGCAGCAAACGATGACAGCCACGACCAATCGCACGATCCTGATCACCGGCTGCTCGACGGGCATCGGCCTCGCCGCGGCGCGCACGTTGAAGAGCCGCGGCTGGCGCGTGCTGGCGACGGCGCGCAAATCAGCCGATCTCGATCGCTTGAAGGGCGCCGAGGGCCTGGAAACAATCCGTTGCGAGTTGTCCGATGCTGCGTCCGTGCAGGCGTGCGCCGAGGCGGCGTTGCACCTGACCGGCAACCGGCTCGATGCGCTCTACAACAACGCGGCCTACGGCGTGATCGGCGCCATGGAGGATATCTCGGCTGCCCAGTTGCGCGATCATTTCGAGGTCAACGTGATCGCCGCGCACGATCTGACGCGGCGCGTGGTGCCGGCGATGCGCGCGGCAGGCGGCGGGCGCATCGTCATGTGCTCGTCAGTGCTGGGTTTCGTATCGGGACCCTATCGCGGCGCCTATTGCGCATCGAAATTTGCGCTGGAAGCCATGTCGGATGCGCTGCGCATCGAGTTGAAACCGTCCGGCATCCACGTCTCGCTGCTGGAACCCGGGCCGATCGAGACGGAGTTCATGGCCTCGACCTTGGCGACGTTCCGGGCGGGCGTCGACGTCGGGCGGTCCGCGCACAAGGACTACTATGCGCGGCGCATGAAGGAGATGGAGACGGGGGGCAAGAGCCGCTTCAAGCTCGGGCCTGACGCGGTGGTGGCAAAGCTCATCCACGCGCTGGAGTCGCCGCGCCCGAAGGCCCGCTATCGCATCGGCCTCGCGACGCAGGCCGCAGCCGTGCTCAAGCGCGTGTTGCCGGATGCGCTGCTGGATAAGGTGGTCGGGAGGATGTGACGGGCTGGTCGGCGCGGGGCCGCCATCACCCAACCTTGCGGACGGTGTTCTTGGCGGTGTTGGCGGCGAGACCCGTGAGATAGTTCGAGATCAGATCCTTGACGAGGTAGGCCGCCGCCTCCGTCGTCACATTGGAGAGCTTGTTGGCCGTCGACAGCGAGGTGATGCCGTGCACCCCCGCCCAGAGGACTCGTGCCGCGCGCTGGCGGGAAACGACGTCGTCGGGGGCAAACAGCGGCGCCATGGCTGTCTCGACACGTGTCATCAACAGCTCGAGCTTCTGCTGGTACCACGGCGGCGTATCGGCGCCGCCCGGCATATAGTGCTCGAACAGCAGATTCCAAAGCTTCGGGTTCTCGCTGGTGAACGCCAGATAAGTTTCGGCGAGCTGCGAAATCTGCTGCTCGGGAGGCCCGGTGGTGCCCGATTTTGTGATGCGCTGGTCGAGGGCGTCGAGGACGCGCGCTTCGACGTGCAGGACGACATCGTCGAGGTTCTGGAACATATTGTAGATGGTGCCCGGCGAATAGCCGATGCGCCGCGCGATCTCGCGCGCTGAGAGGCCGGCCAAGCCGTTCTGCTCGATGATCGCCTCAGCGGCATCGAGGATAAGGTGGCGAAGCTGCTCGGGCGTGTGTGTGGAGCGCCGTCCCATGGTCGTACTGATCCAGTCTATTGTGACCAGCGTCCAGTACTACGTGTTAACCCTGCAGCTTGCAATCCAAGAAATCGCGGCCAAGAGATCGCGTCCATTCGCGCCGCTGCCGATCACTTGGAACCACGCGCAAACGGCGCCCGGAGTTTGCGGGGCGCCGTGCGAGGTGCCGAGGTGCCGGCTCGTGAGGGGGCTGCCGGATCAGATCGCGTTGCCGGTCACGCAGCTGATCGGCAGCAGGTTGACGCAGCTCGAATTGCGCGGCTTCAGGTAGAAGGTTTCCTTCATCGTGAAGGCGCTGGTGAAGTAGCTGAAGATGAAAGGCGTGTAATTGTAGTTCGCCTCGGCGACGATCACGCTCTCGCCGGCCGTCAGTAGGCCGACAGGCAGGCTCGAGTACAGCGAATTGCGTGCATAAGGCGAGGCGCCCTTGTTGTCCCGCGACCAGTCGACCTTGATTTGCGTGGCGCCGCCCACGAGCTGGGCGACAACACTGACGATTTTCACGGTCAGCGGGTTGACGTCATAGGGCGCCATCAACTGATTGACGATGACGAGTTGGCCGTCGACGTCGGACGTCGAAAGCCCTGCCGGTGGCGCGCGCGCGATGAGATCGGCGGACGAACTCGCGGCCTGTGTCACGCGGCGATCGATGGTGAGCGCGTTGCTGATCTCGATCGAACCAACGAACAGAAAGAACATGACCGGGACGATCATTGCGAATTCGATTGCCGCGACCCCTCGAGTGTCACGGGCAAGGCGCGAGCTGAAGGCGGTGAGCCGGTTGACGGCAGCGGATTGCAGAAAGAAACGCATCGTAGGACTCCAGTCGTGCAAGGCTTGAGGAGAGCGAAGAAGGGGCGCTGGGAACGGGCAACAGCAGGCAGCGCCGATTGATCGAGAGTTTATTTGTAGGGCTCGGTCCGGAATGTCGTGGTTGCCTGGATCAGGCGCGAGCCGTTGCCCATGTTGGACAGGTTGAGGAACGGAATATTCTTCGCCATGTCCCATTCGTAGCAGAGCCAGGCCAGAACCACGGCATTCTCCTGGCCAGGAATGAAGCTCGATGCGGCGCTGAGACTGCCGTCGTTGGCGATGCAGCTCGGCAAGGTCGCCGTATTGATTGCCGCACTGCTCGGGAAGTTCATCACACTGACACGGAGCTTGCCGTTGCAGTCGACAAAGCCCGGCACGTTGGCACAGACAAGGGTTTTGAATTGAGCCGCGGTCATGTTGGCCTGCTGCGCCTGTCCGGTGCGGATGGAGCGCGATGCCTGCTCGATGGCGTTTTCGAGGCTGAAGGTCGTAAAGTAGAACAGCCCAACGGCGATGATGCCGAAAAGCATGAACAGGAACGGACCCACGACCAGCGCGAATTCGACGGCGGTCGCGCCATCGCTGTTCCGGCGCCAGGTCTTCAGGATTGTACCGTAACCGGGGGAAAAACCGCGGGAAGGAGCAGGTTTACGCCACATGACAACAAGGCCTTTCGTACGCCGCGCAATGCGATCAGGCCCAATTTGACGAGATAAAGCCTAATTATGTATTACCCGAACTCGGGCATAAGACTGTTTGGTTAACAAGTGCCGCGCCTGCGTGAGTGTTGGTACGAATTTGCTAAGGAGTATGCTTCACGGATTTTTAAATTCGATTTTCGTCCGCTGACGACAACGGCTGCGATTTGCATCAAATTGTTCTGCACGAGCAGGGGGCGTGATCGCTGCCACGCTGCGGACTCCGGCTAACACCGGCCTCTCCGGAGCTGGCACAACGATCGTTCCCCGGTGGTCGAAGCTGCGACGACATTGCCCAGTGTCGAAGCGGCGACGGCGCGACATGCTCGCGCAATGTGACACGGAGCGGGTGTGCCCCTGCCCGCTCCGTGTCGCGGCTCTCAGGCGTCAGCGTGCTCATGGTCGAACGGCTGTACGTCCGTCCATTGAACTGCGACGCGGTGATCTGGTACTCTCACTCCAGTCAACCGCCGACATGTTCAAACGGAGCAACATTCGTGTCCCGCCAACCCTTGTCGCCCGACGCTCCGCGCGGCACCAAGAGTGATCGCCACAAAATCGAGAGCGCTGGCGCCGTCCAGGATGGCGCCGCGTCGCCCGCTGCTGACATTGGCCAGGCTAAGGCCGCCGAGGCCGACGCGAGCGCGGCATCCGGGGTGACGGAGACTCCCCCGCCGGTTTCGCCAGAACGGGCCGGCAGCCTGCCGCCGCGCCGCAAGCCTGGACCGCCGCCGGGCCTTGTCGCACAGCTCATGCTCGGTTTTGCCGTGCTGGCGGCGGCGGCTGGCACCTACCTGGTGTTGAAACTGCCGAAGGCTGCGCCGCAATCGGATGCTGTTCGGTCCGTGCCCGCCGCGACGGGTGTGGTCGGTACAAACCCGTCGCGTGATCGGCCGCCGCGTTAGACACGCCCGCCAGACACGCCCGCCGGATTGGCCCGCAAGCAACCTCTGGATGACGCATGTACCGTGCCCTCGACCCCGACCGGATCGTTGCTACGCTCGAGAAACTGCGGGTTCGGATCGATGAGCGTTTTCCGGCATCCGGGCTCATGATGGTCTGCGGTGAATTGATCGACATCGCGCGCGAGAACAAGCGGCGGGCGGAGCGTATCGCGCAACCAAATCTGCCGCTGCGCGTTGGCGTCCTGGTTCTATTCGGCTCGTGCCTGCTGTTGCTGACGCGCGTCGGCTGGCTCATCGACTTCTCGAAAACCTCGGCAGACAGTGTCTATACGGTACTGCAGGGCATCGAGGCGACGATGAACATTCTCGTGCTGATGGGCGCGTCCGCCATCTTCCTGGTGTCGTCGGAAGACCGCCTGAAGCGGCGTCGCGCACTTGCCGCACTGCACGAATTGCGCGCCATCGCGCACGTCATCGATATGCACCAGCTGACCAAGGATCCAGCTGGTATCGGTATCGTCGGACCTGATACGCCGTCCTCGCCGGTGCGGCCGCTGACGCCGTTTCTGCTCACCCGCTATCTCGATTATTGCTCGGAAATGCTCTCGCTCACCGCCAAGGTCGCCTCACTCTACGCCCAGAATTTCCCCGATCCCGTGGTGGCCGATGCCGTCAACGACCTCGAGACCATGACTGCGGCCCTGTCGCAGAAGATTTGGCAGAAGATCAACATCATCCAGGCGCTGGTGGCGGCGACGCCGACGACCTCGGTGCCGCTGGTGGCGGCGAAGCGCGCGGCATCGTCGGTTGGGTCAAGTGATGCGGAGGAGCCGGACGACAGTCTCTAGCGCGATCCTCGGCCCTACATGTTCGGCGCTCAGTGCTCGCCCGCATCGTACCGGTCCGCGTCGAGGCCGAGCAACTCGAACGTCCGCGCCATATGCTCGGGCAGCGGCGCCGTTACGTCGATATGCGGCGCACCTTTGCGCGGATGTGGAATGATCAAGCGGCGCGCATGGAGATGCAACTTCATCTCCATGTTCTCGGCGGGGAGGTCCTGGCCGCCCTCGTACTTGTTGTCGCCGACGATCGGGTGGCCGATCATCGCCATGTGCGCGCGCAATTGGTGCTGGCGGCCGGTGACGGGCTTTAACGACACCCAGCAGGCCTTCTGGCCGGCGCGGTCGATCATGCTGTAGTGCGTGGTCGCGTGCATGGCGCGCTCCTGCTCGCCGGGCTGGGCCTTGCGGACGCGGTCGCCTTCGGGGCCCGATGCCTTGACGAGCGCAGCCTCGACCTTGCCCTGCGGCGGACGGAGGACACCTTTCACCAGCGCCCAATAGGTCTTGGCGGCGCTGCGCGTCTGGAAGGTACGGCCGAGCTTGGCTGCGGCATCGCGGGTCTTCGCCACCATCAGCACGCCGGTGGTATCGCGGTCGAGGCGATGGACGAGGCGCGGGCGGTCACCGAAGTGGTCGGACATGCCGGCAAGGAGCCCATCGAGATGCCGCTTGGTGCCGCTGCCGCCTTGCACGGCCATGCCGAACGGCTTGTTCAGAACGACGACGTCGTCGTCCTCGTAGAGGATCAGGCCGAGGATGAAGTCGCGGTCGGATTTGGAGGAAACAGTCGCCGGTTTCGGCGCCGTACCAGCTTTGGCCGGGTCCGGCTTCTGGCGGGCGATCTTGGGGACGCGGATCTCCTGGCCGCTCTCGAGCCGGAAGTTGGATTCGACCCGCTTCGACTGCACCCGCACCTGGCCGGAGCGCAGCAGCTTCTGCAGGTAGCCGTGGCTGACATCGGGGAAATGGATCTTGAACCAGCGATCGAGCCGGAGCCCCGCCTCGTCGCGCTTCACGCGGATCGTCTCGACGGCTTCGCTTTTGTCGTTCGCAGGAGGCATCGAAGGTGTCATCTCAGTTCCAGGTTGAGCGCCACGCGGACGACGCCGGCGCCGGCGCCCAGCGCCAGCACGGACACGGCGACCGAGCCGACGACATAGATCGCGAGCAGATTGAACTGCTGCTTTTCGAGCAGCGTCATGGCATCGAATGAAAAGGCCGAGAAGGTCGTGAAGCCGCCGAGGATGCCGGTGGCCAGGAACGTGCGCCATGCGGCGGAGCCGCCGAGGTAGGGCACCGAGGCTGCCACGACGACGCCCATCAGAAACGAGCCGACGACGTTGACGATGAACGTTGCCCACGGGAAGCCCGGCGCCATGCATTGCGCACAAGCGACATTGACGAGGTAGCGCGCGCCGGCACCGACGGCACCGCCGAGGCTTGCGAGCAGAAAGAGCTTCATCGGGTTTCCTTGCGGGGCCAAATCCCCCGGCCGACCTATCGCCCGCCCGGCCTGAGATGGTCCTCAGCCGGGGAACGCAGCGTTTGTTCAGCCTATAGCGGTTTCAGGGCGAAAACGAAAGGGCAACGGCATTGCTCAGTTGTCAGGGCCTGCGACCGAAACGCCGCAGGCGGCAATTGTGGCGAAGTGTGCCCCAGGCGCCGCAGCCGGCGACTGTGCGCTGCCCTATAGTGTTGCTGCGGTAGGAAGACCCCCCAGTTGTGTTGCGTCGGGAGCACGGAGTCATGCGCCGAAGAATTGCAGAGACCTACAGGTTGACGGACATCCGCTGGGCTCGAACATCGCCTGTGTCGGACTGATACGCCCATAAAGGATTGATTAACTTGGTTCGCGCAGGATTGCGCGATGCTGGCGCTCTATTGCTGCGAGATGGGAATGCGCGAACGACGTCCGGGAGCTGGTGGCTGGCTGCGCACACGCGCGGCATCGGCAAGCCGTGCCGCCAAGCTGGCAGCTCTGCTGCTGGTGCCGCTGGCCGTTGCCGGTTGCGGCTATCAGCGCCCGACCCAGATCCTCGCTGGCCCGATGGGAACGATCGAGGTCGAGCCGCCGCAGAAGGGCAACTACAAGGAAGGCCGTAGCCTGCCTTGGGCCGAGTTCGTGGTGAAAGCCGCGATGAACGCGTATGCCCGGCCGGAGGAGTTTCCGTCCGATTTGGCGCTGTCGAAGAGCCGCGTGCAGCAGGAACTGAAGACGTTCAACGCCGCGCCCTCAGCCGCGCTCTGGATCGGCCACGCCACGTTCCTGATCCGCACGAACGGCTACACGATCCTGACCGATCCGGTGTTTTCGCAAGGCACGTCGCCGGTCGACGACATGGGACCGCAGCGTTACGCGCCGCCGGCGCTCGAGATCGACCAGTTGCCGCACATCGATGCGATCATGATCTCGCACAATCATTACGATCATCTCGACACGCGCTCGCTGGAGCAACTGGCCAAGCGCTATCCGGGCGCCTGGGTGCTGGTGCCGAAGGGTAACGAGCGGCTCGTCAAAGGAACCGGGTTCACACGCGTGCACGGTTTCACGGCCGGGCAGCGGGTGGTCTCGAACGGCCTGACGATCACGGCGCTGCCCGCCTACCACGAGACCAGCCGGATGGGCGTCGATGCGCACATGACGCTGGCGCTCGGCTGGTCGATCCGGCGGCACGGCGCGCCGGCCATGTATTTCGCAGGCGATACCGCGTACGGGCCGATCTTCAAACAGATGCGCTGGATCTACGGCGCGCACGAGGTTGCGTTTGTGCCGATCGGCGCCTACGAGCCGCGCTCCGACGTCGCCCATGTGCATGCGAACCCCGAGGAAGCCGCAAAGATCGCCCGCGAGCTCGGCGCCAAGGTTGCTATCGGCATGCACTGGGGCACGTTCCCGCTGGCCGACGAGCCGGTCATGGAGCCGGCAGTGCGATTCAAGAAGGCGCCCGGCAACAATCGGGCACTCAAGATCGGTGAGACGATCGTGCTGAACCAGCACAGGTCACCCGAGCAGGCGCAGGCCACGCCGAAGGCGATCGCGCAAGGTGCGCAAGGGCAGCCCAACGCGGTCGCGGCGCCCAAGGTTCTGGCGCTCGGCGACGAACAGAAGAACTGAGAGTTGGCCCAGTCGCGACGTCGCGCATTGCCGCGGCCGTGCGGCCAATGGCGGAGATGGGCCATGTGCTGAGTCGGTGCGATGGCGCTCGTCCCTTCTCCCCGTTTCCTGCGCTCAAACGGGGGGAAGTTAGGGTGAGGGGCGGCCACGGGCACGATCTGTCGAGAGCACGTCGAGAGCGCGAACTTGCGAGTGGCCGGTCTCCGAGGGTAAGCTGATGTGCACTTGAACGTCTCGGGTCGTCAGTTCACGTCGGCACGTGACACTTTGCGGTCATGGTGCTGTATAGCAATGAATTGTGACATATCGGCCCCACTCTTGCAGCCGACGTGATAGCCGCATCGGTGACTCGGAGGACGCTGTCATGGACGACATATCGATAGCTCAAGCAAAGGAGCATCTGGAGGAACTGATCGCTCGCGCCACCAAGGGTGAGGAGGTTCTGATCAGCGATCCGGCGCTTGGTACGGTTCGATTGCAAAGCGTAAGAAGCACACAGCACAAGCGACAGAAGCGCGTCGCGGGGCACCTTGCGGGACAATTCAAGGTGCCCGAAGGTCTGCTCGACCCATTGCCAGAAGATGAGCTCCGTCGTTGGACGGGCGAGGACTCGTGAGGCTCCTGCTCGACACGAATGTGTTGTTCTGGTGGGTGCTGACACCAGACGCGCTGACGTCGATCGCCCGCGACAGCATCGATGCCGCCGACGAGGCCTATGTGAGCGCTGCTTCCGCCTGGGAAATCGCGACCAAGGTTCGCATCGGCAAGTGGACGGATGCGAAGGTCCTGATCGACCATTTCGGCCAGCACCTGGCGACTGCTGGACTTCTGGCGCTGCCGGTCACGATCGAGCATGCTCTGCATGCCGGCCTGATGCCAGGCATGCACAAGGATCCGTTCGATCGTCTCATCGCCGCTCAAGCGATACTTGAGGGCATGTCGGTAGTGACAGCCGATCCGAAGCTCGCCGAGTTTGGCGCCAGCTTGATCTGGTAATCAGGCGGTATCCTGCCATTCGAACTGCGGGCGCGTGTTCGCACAGATCATTGCCAACCGTCTCCGAGCAGGCACCATCTCCCGCCAAGGCGTTACCCACAGCCACATGTGGCTGACTGGCCACTTCATGACTGAATCCCCACCGCCATCTTGCCCCCCAATTGACATAGCGTACGAATCAAATCGTTGCGGCGTTTCGAGTTGGCGAAGTCGGCATCTCGATATTTGGTTGGGATGGGGAGTAGCAATCGTGTCCAAGTTGCGTTTCGGAGCGATGAGCTTGGCGCTGGCCGGCTCGATGATCGCCCTGTCGGGCACGGTCCTCGCCGATGGGCCAAGATATAGCATCAAGGATACGCCGGCTCCCGCGCCGTTCAGCTGGACCGGTTTCTACGTCGGCTTGAATGCAGGATATGCATGGGGCAATTCGGACTTGGCCTCCAGTTTCACGTGCCCGGTTACCGATGGCACGTGCCCCTACAATGTTCCGCTAAACCAACAAAGGTTCTCCAGTGACACGAGCGGCACCAGCCGATCGAGCGGTTTCACGGGCGGAGGCCAAGCCGGCTACAATTGGCAGATGGGCAACATTGTCCTGGGCGCCGAAACGGATTTCAACGCGTTCCATCTCTCACGCACGATCGCAGGTGGCGGTCCAATACCAAGCACCGGTTTGCCATGGGCCGGCACGGCGAGCGTGGATACGGATTGGCTGTTCACCTTGCGAGGGCGCGCCGGCTGGACGGTTTTGCCGCAGATCTTGCTTTATGCGACGGGTGGTCTGGCGGTTACCAAACTCGAGGTCGGCAACTCGTTTAGCGGCTTCAACTTCGCGCCAGGCCCGACGCCGGCCCCAACGCCGGGTAGCTCGAGCCAGGCCGACACGAAGGCGGGTTGGACAGTCGGCGGTGGACTGGAATGGGCAATCGACCGGAACTGGTCGCTCAAATCTGAGTATCTGTTCGTCAATTTCGGTACTGTTGGGACCACAGCGCGCGTGAACGGAGTTGTGAACGGGGGCGGCGGTGCTGTGGTCACGCCCAATGTGTTCACGACGACCGGGGATCTCAACGCGCATATTGCCCGTGTAGGCTTGAACTACAAGTTCTGATCGAGACACGGTATTTATCGATGCCAGTTGAAAGCCCGGTCTAATCGACTGGGCTTTTTGCTGTGCAACGCCCGCCGACGGAACCGAAAAATTTGTTGCAGATTTACACGACGCTGGCTGATTACTTCGCTGTCTGACGCACCCTATTGGCCCATGGCTGACGCGATCCGGGTTCGTTCCATTGACGCTCGATGCTGGAGGCAATGCGGACGTGCGCACCAACCAATGTCCGAGGCGGTTGCCGCCCCTCATCCTAACCTTCTCCCCATGCAAGCGCAGGCATAGGGAGAAGGGACGAGCGCGCCTCGACGTCGCCGCGCCTCCCGCTCAGCCCTTGCCCCTTGCCGCCCGGGCTTCGAGGCACAGCGTCAGCACCTGATCGCTGAAGGTTTCGCGCTGGGCCATGCGGCTCGTGGGGCGGATGGCCGTCGGGTCCTGCTGGGCGTCGATGCCGGCCTCGTGCGCCGATGGCTTGTGGCGCCGCGCGGCTTCCAGCACGATCGTCCAGGCGTCGGCGGCCAGCGCCGACGCGCGCTTGTCGTCGGTCAGCGTTACCCGGATGGCCTTCAGGTACTCGTGCGCTTCGCCGTCGCGGCGCCCGGTCGGGCAACCATGCGAGGGATCGGCGAGCGTGCGCAGCGCGAACACGAGATGATGCTTGGCCGGGAACGCCTGCCAGTCCTTCGCAGTCGGGAACGCGAGCCGCGCGCGCCAGAGCAGCAGGCCGGCGGCGAAGTAGAAGCCGACATCGTGATCGTCGCCA
>JANLQP010000262.1:0-2189 GCA_031367895.1 Hyphomicrobiales bacterium | reverse complement strand
GGCGCAAGATGCGC
Organism: Hyphomicrobiales bacterium; assembly: GCA_031367895.1. GTDB lineage: Bacteria > Pseudomonadota > Alphaproteobacteria > Rhizobiales > Hyphomicrobiaceae. Next base: position 2,175 of record JANLQP010000262.1, on the reverse strand, counting down.
CGGATAACGCAAGGTGAGGGACGGCGTGAGGCGCTAATGCAATCGGCTGATCAGAGCTGAAACGCTGGGTGCCGCCCGCAATCCCCGGATCGCGGACAGACTGGCTTCGACCTTGCCCGTCGGCATCGGCGCATGCGGGACGAGTGACCGGTACTTGGCCTCGATTTCAGCCCAGTCGAGCCCGAGGCAGGCGGCGCCTTTCGGCAACAGTACAGTGTTGCTCACGGTGCGGCCGTCAGTCGTCTCGATGCTCACCGTCGCGCCCTGGCGGTAGGCTGAAGCGTTCTCCGTTGGCTGCGCGCCGACGCGGACCTTGTCGATCAAGGCGTGGATGACGGGGTCGGCGATCTTTTCCGGGCTCGCATGCTCCCAGCCAAAACGCCTATCGCGCGCGCCGGCGGCGGCGAAATAGGCAGGGCTGTGGGCCATGTCGATCATATCTTTCGGATGCATCGGACCCGGCAGGTTCGTCAGGCCCGGACGCGAGACGACAATGGCTGCAATCTCGTCAGGGGGAATATTGCCCTGCCGCGACGCGTTCGCAGCCGCCTCGCCGAAGGCGTGGTAGGGATGGCCGCCGGGCACCAGCTTGATCGCCATGTCGGTGACGATGTCCCAGTCCCGGCCGAGATCGCGAATGATGCCGGCCGCGTCGGCCTCGGCGCCGCCGAACACCTGGGCGAAGCCGCGCTCCATCTCGAGGATGGCGAGCTCGGCGGTGTAGCCCCGACGCGCCGCTTCGACGGCTTCGATTCCGAGCATGGTGACGAGCCCGGCGTGGTACTCGCGGGCGATGCTGGTGTCGGCTGCCTTGGCGAGGCCGCCGACCGAAGTGGCGGTCAGCGCGATGGCATGCGCGGTCTGTCCTGCATCGAGACCAAACAAGCGAGCGGCGGCGACCGTGGCGCCGAAGGCGGCGCCCATGCAGCCATGATGGCCGCGCGGCGAATGGCGCGGCAGGATCGCTTCGCCGATGCGGCCGGCGGCCTCGTAGCCGAGCACGATCGCCGCGAGCACCTCCTTCCCCGAGGCGCCCGTCTTCTCCGCGACGGCCAGCGAGGTCGCCGTCAGTGGCGTGCCGCAGTGGACGATGTTGCGCAGGTCGCTATCGTCGGAGGCCGCAGCATCGCTCATCAGTGCGTTGGCGCGCGCCGTCCCTGCGATTGGCAGTTTCACGCCGGCCTCGAACCAGACCGACGCGTCGGGCCGCCCGCCACGCTCGATTTCGATGGCGCGAACGATCCGGGCGGACTCGATGTTGCGGCCAAGGGCGGCGCTGGCGAGCGTGCTGGCGACGACCATCGCCGCCAGCTCGATAGTGCGCTCGGGCAGGTCATCGACACGCGTCGCGATCACGAAATCAGCAAGTGTCTCGGCGACTGTCATGGCTCTACCTCTGGTCCGCGATCATCTTGGCGGTGAGCGCACTGCCGGTGCTTCCGCCCTGCGGAATCAACGGCGCGATCGCGGTCGCCCGGCTCAAACCGGGCAGCTCGCCGACGTTGTAGCCGATGAAGAGGCGGGCGATTTGCTGACGCATCACAGTTCCGTTCTCAAGCAAGGGGGCTCATGGCAGTGGAATCTTCAGGCCCCAGAATACGATGGATCAATGCATCTGAGTAGCCTTGCGCCAAGTCGCTGAAGAGGGAACAATGGGTACCAAAGCAGCGAAATCACGGTCAGGTAGCCAACGGGAGTGAAAGCCATGGATCTGGGATTGCAAGGCAAGCAAGTCGCTTGCTGTGCAGTTCGGCCGCAATGGCATCACGGTCAACGGCATTCATCCCGGCATGGACTCGCACCGAGCGTAAACCAAGCCTGCTCGCTGCTCGCGCCAAGCAGCTCAACGTATCTCCTGAGGACGCGGAGCGGCAGGACTTCGCTCCTGACCGGCCACGTGGCAATGCCATCTGCCGCATGGTGGACGCGTCGGAGATCGCCTTCGTCACGGTCTTTCTGGCTTCGGAGCAGGCCTGGGCCGTCTCCGGCGAGCTGGTCGCCGCGACCGGCGGACCCGGGCCGAATGTCTATCACTAATACCGTTGTGCAGATTGTTTGACCTGTGCTTCGCCGCTGCCCGCGCCATCCGGCCGGCTCCCTGCAGGGGAGTCGGATGGCGCAAAGTAAAAGCGATACCGGCGCCTGGCTGGTCGATGACAGGTCGAACATTTTGCT
>JANLQP010000186.1:0-1898 GCA_031367895.1 Hyphomicrobiales bacterium | reverse complement strand
GTCCGCAAGCTGCTGCTCGTCGCCGGTCGCGGCCGGTTCCCGGATCGGGACCGGTTGATTGTCCTGCTCGCGACCCAGGCGGGTCTCAGAGCCTGCGAAATCGCCCGGCTCAGCTGGGGCATCATGCCGGAGGCGTGTCTCCGACACGACGTGCTCGACGCCAACGGCCACGTCGCCGCCGTGCTCGATGTGCGCGGCTGCATCGCCAAGCGGGGCACCGGCAGGCGCCGACCTTGACCGTCACTCTTGACCCTCGGTCGAAGTTGCCGTGCAGTCGCATGTGTTGAATTGCAGTCACAGCAGTACTGGTACCGCAAGCCATCGGAACCGGCGATCAGCGGCGATGCGTCCCGACAGAGCTTACACGTCAGCCCGACGACCTCTACTATTGTCTAAAGCAACTGACCCATTACCGTTCTGCCCTCCCCGCTTGGGGCAGCAACACTTTTGGATCATCGCGAGTGAGGTCGAATTGCCTCCACATTGCCCGTCCTCCACAAAGGAGAATTCCTTGAAATCTATCCTTGCTCCCATTGATCAAGGCGCAGCCATGCCATCCGTGTTGTCCTGCGCCGAGTTTCTTGCGCGGCGCCTTGATGGCATCGTGGATGGCGTGGCTCTTCGCCCCAATCATGTTCAAGTCATAGCGCCCGAACCCTTGATCGCCGATGCGTTGCTTGCCATCTGGAACGACGAGGAATTCGTTGGTAGCGCGCGGGCGGCATTCGAGGCGCATCTTGCGGCGTGTCCGATAGTCGGCCATCGCTGGCGAAAAGGTTCCCCCATCGATGATGCAGGCCTCGGCAGCCTATCCCGCGTTTACGACATCACCGTTCTCGGTCGCCCGTCAGGCAGCGATAGTCGCCATGTGATGACGACGCTGGAGACTGCGCTCTTCGAGAGTGGACGACCGGTCCTTGTGGCACCGCCCAATCCACCGAAGTCGATGGGTGAGAACATAGTCATTTCCTGGAATTGCAGCACCGAGCAGGCAAGTGCCATGGGAGCTGCGATGCCGCTATTGCGACTGGCCAAGACGGTCACGATCCTCACCATCGAGGGCCTGACCGTAGCGGGACCCACGGGCGCCCAAGCCAAGGAGTGTTTGGCCACAAATGGTATTGACGCTCGCGAAATAACGATGGGAAACGGCGGTAAGAAGCCTGGCGCCGTTCTGCTGGCTGAGGCTCAGAAGCTTGGCGCGGACCTTATCGTAAAAGGCGCCTATACGCAGAGCCGGTTCCGCCAGATGATTTTTGGCGGCGCAACCAGCCATCTGCTTGCCCATAGCTCACTGCCGATGCTGATGGCTCGTTGAGAGGCATCGATACCGGTCTTGCACAAAAGCGTCGACAGGCGCACCATTCTTCCTATCGTGCGCCGGCAAAATTGCAGGCCGAGCAGGAGTCGGCAGGCGTGCCGGACGCAGCTATTTGTCCAGGGGTGCGTCATGGTCACAATCGCAATGACTCGGGAGATGGGCACGTTCGGCAAGGATGTGGCACAGGGTCTGGCAGACTCATTGGACCTCAAGGTCATACACAGCGAGTTAGTCGAGCACGATTTGGCCGAGCGTCTCTGCGTTCAGGAGAGTGCGGTTCACCACTATCTCGAAGGCAACGCCTCACTGCTGGAACGCTGGAAGATCGATAAGAGCAAGCTGTCGCAATACACGGCTGAGGAAATTCTCGAGTTCGCCCAGGCTGGTAATGTCGCCTCCTCGCTGTTTGGCGTGGGTGACCTGACCGCCGCAACGTGATCTGTGGCGGCGATTGAGGCACCCGTAGATCTCGATTGATGCACGCACTGAACCCAGGTCATACCGTGATTGTGCGTTGGGATGCCAAGCTCAGTTGAGATAGTGTAGGCGCGGGGTCGTCAGTCTTTGCTGCACGTTT
>JANLQP010000253.1:0-1874 GCA_031367895.1 Hyphomicrobiales bacterium | reverse complement strand
CTTTGCGGTCCTGAAGGTCCGACACGTTTCCGGCATCGTGAGCTTGAGCATGCGCCATGCCGAACTCGGAAGTTTCGCCGTGCCGCAAGACTGGACCGATAGGGGCGCGCCAGTGGAACCAGCTGACGCTTCTCTGATGTTCGATGCCTTCGGTCTTGCGGACCTTGCGGCCGTTGTGGATTTTCTCACGCGCGACTCGACAAGGGGTTGACCGGTGATTCGAACAATGAGAGAAGCGACGGACCAGTTAATAATGTGGCCCGAAAACCATGCCCAACCCGTCCGCAGCCGAGCTGCGCAGGCGCCGCCGCAAGCTGCTCCGCGACCTGCCCCCACTCGATCGCATCATGCGCGGTTCGCTGATCGAGAGGTTCAAGCGCTGCGGACGGCCCGGCTGCCACTGCGCCAACGACCGCGGCCACGGCCCCAAGGTTTACTTGTCGGTCAGCGTTTCGGGCGAGCGGCCGCAGATGGATTACGTGCCGAACGCCAGCCACGACGAGGTGCGCGAACTGGTCGGCAACTTCAACAAGGTGCGCGAGATCCTGAACGAGATCTGCACCATCAACACCGAGCTTCTGCGCCGACGCGAGGAACTCGACTGAATGGACCCGGCCATTGCAGTGCTGGATTTGTCGAAGGCGGGTGCCATCATCGCCAGCATGGTCGAGTCCTTTCTTGCAGGCGTCGTGCCAGAGGCGCACTTTCAGCCCGACGTGTCGCAGACGCGCCTTCGACACGATGCCCCACCGCTAGATGCGAAGGGGGCACGGCATGATAACGTCCAAGATCAACGACCGGCACCTGTCGAGGATGGCCTGTGTCTACATCCGGCAGTCGGATGCGGCGCGGCAGCCGTCTCCGGCATTCCCGATGCTGCCTTTGCTTCCGGTGTGGTCGTCACGTCTCCACCTTCCTGCCCCAGCTTCCCTCGACCCGGTTTATGCTACCCGTGCCTCTCGCGGCTCACACCGCTTCGGTCCTATGAGGGCTCTGACTCCTGCCGACCTCGCACACACCCGGCAGGTCTCTCCGCTTCCTTTGCATTGCCGTCCGAGCATCCAACCCCCAACCACATCGTGAGCCTCGATATCGCTTTCACAGTCACCTCAGCGCATCGAGTCGGACCCGAAAGCCCAGGCTTCGCCATGTTCAGGCAAGCTCGCCGCACCACGCCGCCGAAACGGGTTCGTTATCCTGCAGGCTGCTCGTTCGCCTCCGGTTGCTCCCCACCCCGCCTCACGCATTCCCGCAGTTGGTCGACGCAGTTACCTTCGGCTACATAGGTCGTGACCTCCTATGGGCTGGACTTCCACCAGCCTGACAACGCAACATCACGGACGCACCTGAAAGCACGCGTTCGGCGTGGCGCGGCTCGGCATCGATTTGACTACGGCATTCCGCTGGCGGCACCGGTTCCTGCAGGCGCCGAAAGACGTGAAGCCCAAGCGTCTGGAGGGCACGGTGGAGGCCGACGAGACCTACTTCCTGCGCTCACACAAGGGTTCGCGAACGCTCGATCGCCCGGCGCGCAAGCGCGGCGACAAGGCGAAAAAACGCGGCCTATCGGACGAGCAGGTGCCCGTTCTGATTGCGCGCGACCGCAACCACGCGAGGACGGATCAGATCCTCGCGGATCGCTCCCAGCAATCGATCAAAGCCGTGCTCGGACCGGTCCTCGACGCGTCGGCGCTCCTGGTCAGCGACGGCGCCCAGGCCTATCGCGCCTTCGCCGTAAGCGCCCCACGAACGACCGTCGCACTCGGCGTTGGTTTCCGCTTGACGGGCGGCGGGTAGGCCAGCGACGCTATCGCGTCGGTTTTAGCGCGGCAGCCGCAACGTTCCAGGGCAGCAGCGCCTCGATATCGGCGAGG
>JANLQP010000119.1:0-2202 GCA_031367895.1 Hyphomicrobiales bacterium | reverse complement strand
TGGCAATCAATCCGCTCATCCAGAGTGCAAGTTTGCGCATTTTCATTGCTCCTTGTCCGAAGTTCTCAAATTCAGTCGCTATCGACTACGTCACCGGCTGGAACCGCCCGGCGAACGCATAGATCGCCCACCGGAACAGTCGATCCGCCGTAAATCCCATAAAACCCAACACCAGGAGTGCGACGAAGATCTGATCCACAAGCATATAGAGGCGCGCATCCCAGATCATCTTGCCGAGGCCGGCGTTGGCGGCGACCAGCTCGGCTGCAACGATGGTGACAAACGAGTTTCCCATGGCAAGCCGCATGCCCGTGAGGATGTAAGGCATCGTTGCCGGTAGGGCAACGTGCCAGAAAACCTGCGCGCGGCTTGCGCCGAGCGACCGCGCCGCCCGGATCTTGTTGGGCGCAACCGCGGCGACACCTGCTGCCGTGTTGATGATGACGATGAAAACCGTCGTGTAGATGATGAGAAAAATTTTCGATCCCTCACCGATTCCGAACCAGATCACCGCCAGCGTTATAAGCGCGGTCGCTGGAATGAAGCGCAGGAATTCCGTGTACGGCTCGAGCAGGCGCCGCACGAGACCAAATGACCCGATCGCGAGGCCGAGCGGGATGCCGATCATGGAGCCGCCGAGAAAACCCAGGACGATGCGTCGGAGACTGACACCGGCATGCTCGCCAAGCGTGCCGTCCAATGCCAACTCGACGGCTTTTGCGAGCACCTTGGCCGGTTGCGGAAAGAGCACCGAGCTCACGATATAACTCGACGCGATGTGCCAGATCAGGAACAGGCTGACAAATCCCATGATGTAGCCGCTCAGTCGGCCCAGTGCTTGTCCCATTGGCTTTGCCGTATGCCTCAACTGTTGCTGTGCTATCGCCCTGTGCGCTGCAGCGCGATGGCGACTTCGTCCCGGATCATGGCGTGCACCTCGCGATAGACGTCGACGAACCGGTCGTGCGTGCGATCGCGCTCGGCCACGGTGAGCGTCACGTCGATGACGCCTTTCAGCTTGGACGCCGGCCCCGCATGCATCACGCCGATTTTGGTGGCGAGCGTGATCGCCTCGTCGATGTCGTGCGTGATGAACAGCACGGTCTTGCCGGTCGCCCGCCAGATGCGCAGGAGTTCGGCTTGCATGGCAGCACGCGTGTGCGCATCGAGCGCCGCGAACGGTTCATCCATCAGCAGCATCTGCGGCTCGTTGGCGAGCACACGCGCGATCTGGATCCGCTGCTTCATGCCGCCCGAGAGTTCGGTCGGGTACTTGTGTTCCTGGCCTTTGAGGCCGACCAACTCGAGGTAGCGCTGCGCCGTCACTAGCCTCTCGGCCTTCGCAACGCCGCGCATCTTGAGGCCGAACTCCACATTGCCAAGCGCGGAGAGCCAGGGATAAAGCGAGTCGTCGCCTTGAAAGACAACGCCCCGGTCGGCGCCTGGACCTCGGATCGCCTTGCCGGAAATTTCTATCGTGCCGCTCGTCGCCTGCTCGAAGCCGGCCACCATGTTGAGGACGGTCGTCTTGCCGCAGCCGCTGGTGCCGAGCAGGCAAAAGAACTGGCCCTGTTCGATGTCGAGATTGAAATCCCGGACAGCGACGTAGTCGCTGCCTTGCATCGATCGGTAAGTCTTGCTGACATCTGCCAGCCGGACCAATGGCACGCGCTACCCCCGTTCCCGTTTCCCCTGACGCTACGATGCCTGCCGGCAAATGACCATGGCGCGCATGCCGGAACTCCGAGCGCCGGCTGCCGCTTCGAACGGCAGACGCATCAGCGTCCGGTGATTTGGCGGTCAACGCACCAATGGCGGTAGTTTCTCCGCGATCACCTGTTCCGCCAGACTGTTGTCGACCGCGATCTCGAACGGCGTGCCGGTTGGCACGAAGCCACCGGAGACGAGACTGTCGCGCAGACGGTCATAGCCCGAACGCGGCAGGCGCGTGTTCCGGCCCCAGATGCCGAGCGACTTGTAGCGCTCGATCGCCGCAATCAACCGCGGCTCCGGAATATCCCGGAAATACGGCTGCAACGTCGCTGCGATGCTGCTGGCGCTTGCCGCGTGAAACCACTGCAGCGTTCGGTGGACGGCGCGCACCATGCTCAGGCATTCGTCGCGACGTGCCGCCAGCAATGTCTTCCGTGCATAGAACGTCGTATAGCTGGTCGGGCCGCGCGCGGCCTGCGCATACCAGAT
>JANLQP010000110.1:0-1670 GCA_031367895.1 Hyphomicrobiales bacterium | reverse complement strand
GCTCGGCGTCACGATCTTCGGGCTCTCCCGGTCAGCAATGTCGATGAAGGAGATCGAATCCTTGCCGGGCGGCAACTGCATGATCTGCCCGGCATCGTCCCACAGAACTTTCTCGTCGTTCCCGGAAACGAGTATCTGCGCCCCAACGTTCATCGGTAGTGCGGAGAGCAGTGCAGCAGCTAGGCCCACCGCGACCACGTAGTGGCGCCAACTCGTAGGGAGCGAGCACCGGGTAGAGCATCGTCGGTCGATGGATTGGGCAGAATGGCGAAAGCCTCGGGACTTGGTCATTGGGTCCTCCGTGTTTCTGCCGAGGACATTGCACTCCGCATGAAGCGACGATAATCTCGACCTTTGGAACGAAATTGCTGAACTTTTGGAACAAGTATGGATGCCGCGTGGGACATGCGCGCTTTCGTCTGCGTCGTCGAACACCAGAGCTTTTCAGCCGCCGCTGGGGTTCTCGGACTAACCCCTTCTGCTGTCTCTAAGCTCGTCAGCCGGCTGGAAGAGCGACTGGGCGTGCGGCTCCTTCACCGCACGACCCGCCGATTGGCGCTCACGTCGGAGGGTGAGGTTTATTTCGCACGCGCGCGTCACATCCTCTCCGACATCGACGAAGCAGAAGCGGAGGTCGCGCGATCGCGCGGGTCGCCGCGCGGACGCCTGCACGTCAACACCAGCATCGCCTTCGCCGTGCATCAGCTCGCTCCTGCACTGCCGGAGTTCCTCACGCGCTATCCGGATATCCAGGTGGACCTGTCGATTACCGACCGCGTAGTCGACCTAGTCGAAGAACATGCCGACGTGACGATCCGAAACGGACGCATCGTCGATATGGCCCTCGCCGCGCGCAAGATTGCTGACTTCGAGCGGGTCATCTGCGCCGCGCCGTCTTATCTCTCACGCCATAGCATGCCGAACTCGCCGGCCGATTTGGCGAAGCATGTTTGCATCGCGATGAAGACGACTTCCATCCGTTGGCCGTTCCGCATGGGCGACGGGATCGAACATGTCGAGATCACGCCGCGCGTGACGACCGATAACGGAGAGGCCGCGTTGCAATTGGCTCTCGATGGTGGCGGTATCGTGCGACTCAGCGACATGATGCTTGGGAAGCCGATCAGCCGCGGGTTGTTGGTGCCATTGCTGGCGGACATCCATTACAGCGAGCCGCTCCCCGTGTCGGCTCTCTATCTGGCAGGACGCCACCGCCTGCCGAAGGTACGTGTCTTTCTGGATTTTCTCGTCGAACGGTTCGCCTCCGCACCCTGGCGTATCCGACCGCAAGTGCGAAAGATGGCAACGGGCGCCCTGCGCTCGCGGCAGCCGATAGCGTCCGGTAAATAACAATCTGACTGTAAACGACCCACCTCACGCTCGAGGTCTCTCGCACTTGGGCGGTCAATGTGGCTGGCGTGCCAACCACTACCGCCATTGTTGCTTCGAAGCACCAAGGGAGAATTGGGTCAAAAGCGACGGCTCCAGACCATGACAATGCCTCGACGGGCACGCTCGGTCTAGCCCTATCAGCCGACGTTCTTTCTTGGTCTGCGCTGTCGTACGATCTGAGCACTTTCGTGCCGGAGCGGTCTACGCAGCGGCGGCGGCGGCCGACAAGGAGCGGTAGGTAGATCGTCGTTTCGCGACACGCCGAACGCGTCGGCACG
>JANLQP010000108.1:0-5545 GCA_031367895.1 Hyphomicrobiales bacterium | reverse complement strand
GTTGAACGTGGTGAGCATGGCGGCGTTGCTCTGCGCGTCCTTCAGACGGCGCGCGATGGTCTGGCGCAACCTGGTCATGCGCACGCGCTCCTCACGCGCGGCATCGTTCGGCGCGGAGGGCGCCCGCATCTGCGGCGGCGCAGTCGGCATGGGAGGCGGCGCGTAGGCTACGGGCGTAGATGTAGTTGACGGCGCGGCAGCGGCTGCACGTGGCGGCGGTGGCGTCACTGGGCGCGGCGCAGGTGCGGCAGCGGCCATGGCGTCGCTCTTCAGGACCTGGCCGCGTTTGCCGGAGCCTGCGACGTCGGCAGCGGCGACGCCCTTTTCCTCGAGAATCTTGCGGGCTGACGGCGCCGGCGGCATTGCCGCGTTCGCTGCCGGCACGGGGGCCGGTTTGACTGGCGCGGACGGCGGGGCAGCTGCTGCTGTACCAGCAGCACCTTCCTTGATCGAGCCCAGCACCGAGCCGACGGCAACCGTTGTTCCAGCCTCGACCCGGATGTCGCCGAGAATGCCGCTGACCGGCGCCGGCACCTCGATCGAGACCTTGTCGGTCTCGAGTTCCACCAGCGGCTCGTCGGCCGTCACCGCGTCGCCGGCCTTCTTCAGCCACTTGCCGACGGTCGCCTCGGTGACGGACTCACCCAGTGCGGGCACGCGAATTTCGATAGTCATTCGTTTCTCCTTCGGCCGTAGGTCGGAGTGAGCCGGCCGCTGCGATCAATCACGAGCGAAACGTTCCGCCGGCAAAGTCCGACGTGCCTCGATTTCGAAGTGTCGGACGGCACGGGATTTTCCACTGAACTCCACGCGCTCCGCCGTCGCCCGTTCACTCCGGCCTACGCAACTTCACTAATTCACCCCTGCACTTCACCCCAGCGCCTCCGCCACCAGCGCCTTCTGCTCGCTCGCGTGCTTGGAGGCGAGGCCCGTTGCCGTCGCCGCCGACACCGCGCGGCCCACATATCGCGGACGCTTGGCCTTGACGTCGAGGGTGCCGAGCAGCCATTCGAGGCTCGAGTCCATGTAGGTCCAGGCGCCCATGTTCTTCGGCTCCTCCTGTGCCCAGACAACCTCGGCGTTGGCGAAACGTGCAAGTTCCGACTGCAGCGCCTTCACCGGCAACGGGAACAGCTGCTCGACGCGCAGCAGGTAGACGTCGTCGATCCCCGCCGCTTCACGGCCCTCGTACAGATCGTAGTAGACTTTGCCGGAGCAGAGCACGACCCGGCGGATATCTCCATCCGGTCGCAAAGTGATCTTTTCGCCCGGTTTCGACTGCGCATCGTCCCAGAGCAGGCGATGGAAACTCGTGCCCGGCGCCATCTCGTCCAAGCGCGAGACGACGCGCTTGTGCCGCAGCAGCGACTTCGGCGTCATCAGGATCAGCGGCTTCCTGAACTTGCGATGCAGCTGGCGGCGCAGGATGTGGAAGTAGTTGGCCGGCGTCGTGCAGTTGGCGACCTGCCAGTTGTCTTCCGCGCTCATCTGCAGGAAGCGCTCCAGGCGCGCGGACGAATGTTCCGGCCCCTGGCCTTCGTAGCCGTGCGGCAGCAGGCAGACGAGCCCGCACATGCGCAACCACTTGCGCTCGCCCGACGACAGGAACTGATCGAACACCACCTGCGCGCCGTTGGCGAAGTCTCCGAATTGCGCTTCCCAGAGCGTCAGCGTGTTGGGTTCGGCGAGCGTGTAGCCGTACTCGAAGCCGAGGACGGCTTCTTCCGACAGCGACGAGTTGATCACCTCGAAGCGGCCTTGATCCGGCGAGATGTGTTTCAGCGGCGTGTAGCGGCGCTCGGTCTCCTGGTCGTGCAGCACGGAGTGGCGCTGCGAGAAGGTGCCGCGCTCGCTGTCCTGGCCCGACAGACGAACCGGGAAGCGCTCCTTCATCAGCGTTGCAAAGGCCAGATGCTCGGCCAGCGCCCAGTCGATGCCGTCGCCGGTCTCGATCATCTCACGGCGGCGTTCAAGCAGGCGGCCGATGGTCTTGTGCGCGGTGAAGTCCTGCGGGATCGACGTGATGCGCCGGCCGATTTCCTTCAACGTTTCGATTGGCACACCCGTATCGCCGCGCCGCGCTTCGTCATCGGGCAAGCCGACGCCGGACCAGCGGCCGTCGAGCCAGTCGGCCTTGTTCGGCTTGTAGCTGTCGGCGGATTTCAGCTCGACATCGAGGCGCGAACGGAACTCGGCGCGCATGCCGTCGACGTCCTCGGCGGTCATCACGCCTTCTTCGACGAGGCGGCGGCCGTAGCTCTCCTGCGTCGTCGCGTGCGTCTTGATCTTGGCGTAGGTCAACGGCTGCGTGAACGCCGGCTCGTCGGACTCGTTGTGGCCGTGGCGGCGATAGCAGAACATGTCGATGACGACGGGCTTCTGGAAGCGCTGGCGGAACTCGATCGCGATCTTGGCGACGTGCACGACGGCTTCCGGATTGTCGCCGTTGACGTGGAAGATCGGCGCTTCCACCATCTTCGCCACGTCCGAGCAGTAGGGCGACGAGCGCGAATAGCGCGGGTTCGTGGTGAAGCCGATCTGGTTGTTGATGACGAAGTGGATCGAGCCGCCGGTACGGTGCCCCTTGAGGCCGGAGAGGCCGAAGCATTCCGCGACCACGCCTTGCCCGGCGAAAGCGGCGTCACCGTGGATCAGCATCGGCAGCACGGGTGTGCGCTCGCCCGGCTGGCAACCGAGCTGGTCCTGCTTGGCACGCACCTTGCCGAGTACGACGGGATCGACGATCTCGAGATGCGAGGGGTTGGCGGTGAGCGACAGATGCACGCGATTGCCGTCGAACTCGCGGTCCGAGGAGGCGCCCAGGTGATACTTCACGTCGCCTGAGCCCTCGACGTCGTCGGGCTTGAACGAGCCGCCCTTGAACTCGTTGAAAATGGCGCGATAGGGCTTCGCCATCACGTTCGCCAGCACGTTGAGGCGCCCGCGATGCGCCATGCCGATGACGATTTCCTTGAGCCCGAGCTGGCCGCCGCGCTTGATGATCTGTTCGAGCGCCGGGATCAGCGACTCGCCGCCCTCCAGGCCGAAGCGCTTGGTGCCGGTGTATTTGACGTCGGCGAACTTCTCGAAGCCTTCCGCCTCGATCAGCTTGTTCAGAATTGCCTTCTTGCCCTCGGCGGTGAAGGCGATGTCCTTGTCCGCGCCCTCGATGCGCTCCTGAATCCAGCGCTTCTGCACGGGGCTGGTGATGTGCATGAATTCGACGCCGATCTGGCGGCAGTAGGTGCGGCGCAGGATACGCAGGATCTGGCGGATGGTCGCGGTTTCCAGGCCGAGCACCTTGTCGATGAAGATGGGTCGGTCGAGATCGGCTTCGGTGAAGCCGTAGGTTTCGGGCTTCAGTTCCTGGTGCACCCTGCGTTCGGTGATCCCAAGCGGATCGAGGTCGGCGACGAGATGGCCCATCACGCGGAAGGCGCGGATCAACATCAGGGCGCGCAGGCTGTCCTGGGTCGCGCGGTAGGTGGCAGCGGGCGAAATCTCGACGCCGGAGGTTTGCGCGCGGGCGGCGATCCGCTCCTTGACGTGGCGCTCGCTCGGCCCGTAGTCGCCGGTCAGCGCCGCAACCAGCTCGCCGTTTGGCTGCATCTCTTCCATCGGCCGCGCCCAAGAGGGACCGTGTTGGCGGTCCGATGCGCGGCCGGACTTGGCGCGGTCTTCGTGCAGGCTCAGGAAGAACAGGCGCCATTCGTCACTGACGGAACCGGGATTTTGCTCGTATTGCGCCTGCATTTCTTCGATGTAGGCCGCATTGACGCCGTTCAAGAACGAGGTCTGAGCAAAAGCTTCGTTCTCTGGCTGACGAGACATGGCCACTCCTGCAGGCAAGACGTCAAAAAAGGCGCCGCGGCACGGGTGCCCGGCGATTCGTGTGCTTCACATAGTACAGTTTGCCGAGACCTTTAAGACCGCCGTTGGTCGATCAGGCAGCAAAGGGCGATGGATGTTGCGGCGGTGCGGTGAAAAAAGCGGCAACTGGGGCTGTCAGGCGCAAATTCAATTCTCGTGCAACGCCAATGGCCGGGCTCCTCCCTTCCCCCTGGATGGGGCTACGGCATGCACATAAGTGAGTCGTAGGGATTCCCCTTCTGGTGATGGCGTGCGAGTCAAGGAGTGACTTGATTCGCCGAGGGGAACCTGGATGGCCGTTGCATTGAAGCGTGGGGCTGGGCTTGGCGACGTCCGTTTGGATGAGCGGGCTGCGCTGGTTTTTGACCAGATGGTCGCAACGCATTCGGTTGTTTTGAAGAAAATCGGCGGGCAACGGGCCGGCGAGGTCGGGGTCGGACGGCTGCTGGCCTCCGAGAAAGTGAATACGGATGGCCTGTTGGCGCCGCATTTTGCGCGCACGGCGGAGGCGGTCCGTGGACGCCGGATCGTCGCCGCGCAAGACACCACCGAAATCAATTTTGCCGGCCGCGATAAACGGCGGCATGGGTTGGGTCCGGCAGGTGATGGCGTCTCGAAAGGTTTTTTCATCCACCCGGTCATTGCGATCGATGCGGACGACGAGGCCGTGCTCGGCGTGGCAGCCGCCGAACTCTGGACGCGCGATGAAACGCCGACGCCAGACCATCGCAATCTGCCGTTCGATGCGAAAGAAAGTGCGCGCGGGCTGCGCGGGGCGCAAGCGGCAGCAGCGTTGTTGAGCACGGCCGCAAGCGTGGTGGTGGTCGGGGATCGTGAAAGCGATATCTATGAGGTGTTCGCGGGGCGGCCAGCGGGCGCAGACTTCGTCATCCGTGCCCGGCATGATCGCAGGTTGAGCAACGGCGGCGGGCTTTTTGCCACGTTGGAGACGTTCGCGACGCTTGGTGGCGCCGTTGTGAAAGTTGCTTCGAGCGGCATCGGCGACAAGGGGCGCTTGGCGCGTGTGCTCATCAAGGCGGGCACGGTCGAGGTGGCACGACCCAGGCAGCAGGGGGCGGCTGGGGGCCGCAGCGCGGCTGTGGCTGCGGTGACGCTCAATACCGTCGAGGTCACGGAAGTCCAGGCACCGGACGGTGCTGAGCCGCTGTGCTGGCGGCTGTTGACGACGCTGCCGGTTGCCACGCTCGCAGACGCCGCCGACATCGTGCGGCACTACCGGCTTCGCTGGCGGATCGAGGAAACCTTCCGAGCCCTGAAAAAAGACGGCATGCGGCTCGAGGAAAGCCAAGTGACGGAAGCATCGGCGGTGATGAACCTGGCGGCCCTGGCGCTGGCCGCGAGTGTACGGATTATCCAGCTGGTGGACGCCCGCGACGGGAGCGCCCGGCCGGCAACCGACATCATTGATGCCAGCCAGTTCGATGCGGTCGCGGCCATCAGCGCGGCCCGTGAGGGCAAAACAAAGCGGCAGAAGAATCCATGGCCCAAAGGCAGCCTGCCCTGGCTGTCGTGGGTCGTCGCCCGGCTCGGGGGCTGGAATTGCTACGGCAAAAAGCCCGGCCCCAAAACAATGGCCGACGGCTGGCACCGCCTCTCCCTCATGCTCGACGGCTTCCAGCTTGCCAAGGCGAGTAAAGATGTGTGAATCCCGTAG
>JANLQP010000097.1:0-7147 GCA_031367895.1 Hyphomicrobiales bacterium | reverse complement strand
TTGCTCGATCCCGCGACCGGCGGCATTAAACCCGAGTTCATCCCCGACAGCACCACCGGCGGCCCCGGCGACAAGCTGCACCCCAACCGCGTCGGCTACCTCGCGATGGGCATGGCGGTCGATCTGGCGGTGATGAGAGGCCGGATCGCGGGGAAGTAGAGCGGCGATGCACGGCTTTACCGATGGCGCCTGACCTGCCGGTCTGCGCCGGGTTGGTTTTCGGCACGCAGATACCGAAGGGCCGGCTCACCCCGACCAGCTCGTTGCGATATCAACTCACGCCCGGCAACTGTGGCACGGGCTTGCCCTGGATGAACGGCTCGACCAATCCCAGGAACGTGTCGAGCTTGTCGTGCTGCACCCAATGGCCGGCGCCGTCGACGCTGACGATGGTTGCATTCTTGAAATGCGCGGCGCGGCCGTCCGTCCTCGGATCGGAGGCCCAGCTCTCCTTGCCGTAGATCAGCAGCGAGGGGGACGTGATCTGCCGCCAGAGCGCTTCGACGTCGGTTTGTGGCATGTCGTAGGGCGGCCAGAGGCGCACGTAGTTGTCGAACTTCCAGCTGAACGTGCCGTCCTCGTTCTGATTGATGCCGTGCATCGTCAGATGCCGCGCCTGCTCGAGAGAGAGATGCTTGTTCTGCTCCTGCATGCGCGCGAACGCCTCGTCGATCGACTTGTAGCGGCGCGGCAACCGGCCGGCCAGCTGCCGCTGCTCCTCGATCCAGCTGCGCATGCGCGCCTCGATCGGTTTGGCGGCGATCTCGGCCGTCGATTTCGGCGAGCGGCCGAGGCCTTCGATGGCGACGAAGCGCTTGACACTTTCCGGGAAGATGCCGGCAAAGCGCGTCGTGATGGTGCCGCCGAGCGAGTGGCTGACGATGGTCACCGGCGCCAGCTTCAACTGGTGCACCAGCTGCGCCAGATCGTAGATGTAGGCGGCCGCGCCGTAGTTCGCGCTCTTCGACCATTCGCTGTCGCCGTGCCCGCGCAGATCCGGCGCGATCACGCGCCAGTCCTTGCGCAGGCGCCGCGCCACCCAGTCCCAGTTGCGGCAATGATCGCGGCCGCCGTGCATCAGCAGCAGAGGCGGCGCGTCCGGGTTGCCCCAATCGACGTAGTGGAGCCGGAGGCGCTGCGAGAAGTAGATGCGGGACGTCGGGCCGGCTTCATCGGCGTTCATGAGGGTGCTCTTTGGCTTTCTTGTTGGCTCATGTGCTCAGTCCCGCCGGTTGCAGGCCGAGGATAGCATTTCACGCCACGATAGCCGAGGCGCCGGCCGCCGACCAGGGCGTGCGTGGCAGGGTTCGAGTGACGGCGGCGCAGCCGCAGCCGTTGCGCGAAGCTGCGGCGTTGTCGCTGCATATCAGGGCGACTACGGATGTAACGTGCACCTCCGCGGTGGCGCCCGTTGTTCTCGTTCCCCCTACTCCGCCGCATCCTTGCGGGCGCCGGAATAGCGGCCCTCGGCGGCGTAATAGGCATCGAAGCCGGCAATGCGCTTGATGGCGTCGAAGCCGATCAGGTCCTGGTCGGCGGGGAGGCGATCGGCCTTCATCTCGGCCAAGGTCTTCTCCATCGCGCGCATGGCGGCCGACATCAGGGTCAGCGGGAAGATAGCCAACCGGAAGCCCAGCGCATCCAGTTTCTGCATCGAGGGGATTGGCGTCTTGCCGCCCTCGACCATGTTGGCCATGTGGATGCCCGGCACCTCGCGCGGGATCGCCGCCATCTCGGCCTCCGACTGCGGCGCCTCGACGAACAGGATGTCGGCGCCGGCCGCCTTGAAGGCGCGGGCGCGCCAGAGCGCCTCCTCGAGGTTGTGCGTGCCGCGGGCGTCGGTGCGCGCCAGAATCAGGATGTCACCGCCGCCAGCGCGGACTGTCTCGCGTGCGTGCACGGCGGCCTTGATGCGATCCACGGCCTCGGCCCGGTCGACGACCATCTTGCCTTGAGTGTGGCCGCAGCGCTTCGGTGCCACCTGATCCTCGATCATGATGGCGGCGGCGCCGGCCTGCGCGTAGCCCTTCACCGTGCGTTCGACGTTGAGCGCATTGCCATAGCCGGTGTCGCCGTCGGCGATGACGGGGATCGGCGAGGCGGCGCAGATGTTGCGCACCTGATCGACCATCTCACCGTAGGAGATGAGGCCGAGATCGGGCTCGCCGAGGCGCGCGGCCGAGACCGCGAAGCCGCTCATGAACGTGAACGGGAAACCGGCGTCGCCGATCATGCGGGCCGAGAGCGCGTCATAGGTGCAGGGCACGCGGTAGCAGGTTTTTGCGCTGAGCAGTTGCTTGAGTTGCTGTGCCTTGCTGGCCATGATCACGCTCCCTTTGCGGCTGATGGCACCCTGGCGGCACCTGCATGGGCGGACGTTGCCAGAGCAGCCCTGCGCCTGCAAGCGGTGGCTCAAACCCGCACAATGGCGCTTTCGCACGACCGTGCGCGCGATTGTCATCATCGGGCTTGTCCCGATGACCCATCGTGCAACAGACTGAAGCCTGCCTGTGGATGATGGCATCACCGGGTTCACCTGTTCAGTTTGAATTCTCGCAAGCAATCCGATGGATCCCGCGCTGCAGGCAATGCCGGGTAATCGCACCGTCGAGACTCGCGGGACCATGGGTCATCGGGACAAGCCCGATGATGACAATAGATAGGTTTGCCGCCTCCGAGACTTGCGCGGTACGGCGGCCGCGGTGCACAACTGCGTCAAAACCCGCAATGCGCGCGAAAGTCTCGATGATGCCTACAAACAATGCGCTCGTGCTGTTCTCTGGAGGTCAGGACTCGACGGTTTGCCTCGCCTGGGCGTTGGAGCGTTACGAGTATGTGGAGACGATCGGCTTCGATTACGGCCAGCGGCATAAGCTGGAGCTGACGCAGCGCGCGCTGATCCTGCCGAAGCTCCGTGCCATGGTGCCGTCCTGGAAGGCGCGCCTTGGCGACGATCACCTGCTGCCGCTGCCGACGCTCGGCGCCATCAGCGATACGAGTCTCACACGCGAAATGGCGTTCGACGTCGCCATGTCCGGGCTGCCGAACACGTTCGTGCCTGGCCGCAACCTGCTGTTTTTCACGTACGCGGCGGCGGTCGCCTGGCGGCGCGGCATCGAAACCCTCGTCGGCGGCATGTGCGAGACGGATTTCTCGGGCTATCCCGATTGCCGCAACGACACGATCCAGACGCTGCGACAAGCGCTGTCGCTCGGTATGGATCGAAGTTTCGTGCTGGAAACACCGCTGATGTGGCGCACCAAGGCCGAGACCTGGGATCTCGCGGACGATCTCGGCGGGCCGGCGCTGGTCGGCCTCGTGATCGAGGATACGGTGACGTGTTACCTCGGGGCGAGGGGCCAGCGGCACGCCTGGGGCTACGGTTGCAGCACGTGCCCGTCGTGCCTGCTGCGCATCAAGGGATGGAACGCATGGAAATCCGGCAAGAGCTGACGCGCGCCTGCGAGCAGGCACTGAAGGGCGATTGGACGGGCGCGCACACGATCGTGCAGGCGCACGAGGGCGACACGACCGCCTGCTGGATCCATGCCTGCCTGCACAAGATCGAACCGGACGAGCGCAACAGCCGCTACTGGTATCGCCGCTCCGGCCACTCCTACGAGGAGTACGCCGACGCCCGCGCGGAGCTCAACGCGATCAAGGCGGCGCTGACGTATTGAGGCTTCGATGCGTGCGATCACGCGGCGCGGCGCCGACCAGCTGCCGGCCCGATAGGCGAGGGCCTTGTAGCACCGCATTTTCGGAAGCAAAGACCACGCGTGCCAGAAGCGCAGATGGGCGGCGGCTTCGGCGGCTTGTGGCCTCGAGGACGTCGTGCTGAAAGCGTGCTTCGCCACGACGTTGCCGGCGAAGCCGAATATGTCGCCGACGCCGTTGGCATCGCACTGCCGTCCGCGTAACCGCAGGCGATGGCCAACACGCGCGCCGAGGAATGCGACCCATGTCGTGGCACATGAGACGGGACACGAGGCTCAGGTCGTGGCGTTACTCCTGCCGCAGATTGGGGGCAACGCGGACTCGGGGCAAGCCGTCGTCGCGCGTCACCTCGTTAGCGGCCGCCGTCGGACGGGAGGCGAAGCGGAACATGTAGCGCATGGCCTCGTCGATGACGGACGCCCAGACCGCCCAGTTGTGCCCACCATCGACAATGCGGAGTTCCATCAGCACGGGCTGGCGCGCGGTCATGCGCTTATAGAGCAGTGCCGCCTCGAACGCGGCACCGAGCCGATCATTGTCGCCGGAGGCGAGGAACAGCGGCACGCGCGTCGGCTGTGCGAAGTAGGTGTCGATCAAGGCCGGATAGTTGCGCTGTTCCCAGGAACTCTGGCTGAACTTACCCTCGGCATCGACGAAGGCCGGATGTGTGCGGGAGGCGGACGCGGCGGGCGGCGTCTCGGTGTAAACGGCCGGACTGAACGCCGCGGCAGCTGCGATCCGCTCAGGGTACCGCATCAGGAAGCGCACGACCCCGTAGCCGCCAGCCGAGAGGCCCGCAAGCAGGCGGCCCTGCCGGTTCTGGATGGCACGATACTGCTTCTCGACAGTTGGCACGAGCTCCGTCCAGAACGCGGTTTCGGCCTTGTCCTTCGGCCCGTCGATCCACCAGCAGTTGGGGCATCCTGGCATCACGATCAAGGTCGGCGGAATGACACCGCTTTCGATCAACTGATCGGCTTTTTCGCGCACGAGCCCTTTGTCGGCCCAAGCCGACTCGTTGTCGCCAGCGCCATGCAGCAGATAAAGGACGGGATAATGCTGGCCGCCGGAATCGTATCCGTCCGGCACATAAACAAGATATGGCAGCTCGCGGCCGAGGCTCGCCGACTGGAGCGCTTCACGCTTCAACTCACCGGCCATTGCCTCACCGCACGCGAACAAAAGTCCCGCGATCAGCAAACCGATCATGGCGAGCCATCGCCCCGAGCGTCTGGTCATGCACCCCTCCGCGCTGGTTCCTCGCGCGCCGGCAGTACTGCAACTTTGAGGCCATCATAGGCAGTACGTGCGCGGACGCAACACACTGGCCCGCGGCAAAAATGGAGGAACCACATTCCTTTTTACGGCAAAGGCCCAACGGCCACAGGTCGGCCTGTGGCTATGGCCAGTCTCAGGCCAGTCTCAGGCCAGTCTCAGGCCCGTCTCCGTCCGTGATCACATCAGCCCCTTTGCGGCGGCGGCGACCTTATCGGCCGTCAGCCCGAAATGGGCAAACAGCTGCGGAGCCGGGGCCGAAGCACCGAAGTCCGAGAGGCCGACGAAGCGGCCCTTGGGGCCAAGCCACTCGTGCCAGCCCTGGGCGATGCCGGCCTCGATCGCGACCCGGGGGGCGGTGCCAAGCGTGGCGGCCTTGTAGGCGTCGCTCTGGGCGCGGAACAGCTCGTGGCTCGGCATCGAGACGATGGCAGCCTTGACGCCCTCCTTCTCGAGCAGCGCCGCCGCTGCCACGGCCAAGCCAACCTCGGAACCGGTGGCGATCAGCGTCACGTCGCGTTTACCCTGCGCCTCGCGGAGCACGTAGGCGCCCTTGGCCGAGAGATTGTCGTCGGTGTGCGTGGTGCGCAGATTGGGCACATTCTGGCGGGTCAGCGCCAGCACCGACGGCGTATCGCCTGACTTGATCGACAACGCCCAGCATTCCGCGGTCTCGACGCCATCGGCCGGGCGGAACACGTTGAGGTTCGGGATCGCGCGCAACGCCGCCAAATGCTCGACCGGCTGATGCGTCGGGCCGTCCTCGCCGAGGCCGATCGAGTCGTGCGTGAAGACGTAGACGACGCGCTGGCGCATCAGTGCCGCCAATCGGATCGCTGGGCGGCAATAGTCGGAAAAGACCAGGAACGTGCCCCCGTAGGGGATCAGCCCACCGTGCAGCGCCAAGCCGTTCATGGCTGCAGCCATGCCGTGCTCGCGGATGCCGTAGTGGATGTAGCTGCCCTTGAAATTGCCCTTGCCGATGATGCCTTGCGACTTGGCCTTGGTGTTGTTCGAGCCGGTCAGATCGGCCGAGCCGCCGATCAGCGCCGGGCAGGCGGTAACCAGCTTCTCGATGGTCATTTCCGACCAGATGCGGGTGGCACGCTCGGTCGTGCTCGATGCGGCGGATTTCTTCAGCTCGGCGATTGCGGCATCGACGGCGCCGCTGGTGGCCTGCGCTGGATGCTCGATCAACGCGCGCGTCTTGGCGTCGAGCTTCGACCAGCGGCCTTCCCAGGCGGTGCGAGCGGCGGCACCGCGGCTGCCCGCCTCGCGCCAGGCGGTCATGATGCTGGCCGGGATCACGAACGGCTCGTGCGTCCAGCCGATCTTGGCGCGCGCGCCCTTGATTTCTTCCACGCCCAACGGCGAGCCATGCGAGGAGGCCTTGCCTTCCTTGGTCGGCGCGCCGAAGCCGATCTTGGTCTTGCAGGCAATCAGCCAGGGCCGGGTTGCGTCCGATGTCGCGGTGGTCAGCGCCTTGGCGACCGCCTGGGGGTCGTGACCGTCGATCGTCAACGTATTCCAGCCGGCCGCCTTGAAGCGGCCGATCTGGTCCTCGCTGGTCGAGAGTGACGTCGGTCCGTCGATGGAGATGCCGTTGTCGTCGAACAGTACGATCAATTTGCCGAGGCCCAGGTGCCCAGCGAGCGTGATCGCCTCCTGACTGATGCCCTCCATCAGGCAGCCGTCACCGGCGATGACATAGGTGCGATGGTCGACGATGCCGTCGCCGTGGCGGGCGTTGAGAATGCGCTCGGCGAGCGCGAAACCGACGGCGTTGGCGAGGCCCTGGCCGAGCGGTCCGGTGGTGGTCTCGATGCCCGGTGCGTGGCCAAACTCCGGGTGGCCCGCGGTCTTCGAGCCGAGCTGGCGGAAATTCTTCAGCTGCTCGATGTCCATGCCAGGCGTGCCCGTCAGGTGCAGCAAGGCATACATCAGCATGGAGCCGTGGCCGGCCGACAAAATGAACCGGTCGCGGTCGTGCCAGCCGGGTTGGCCAGCGTCGTATTTCAGGAACTGCGTGAACAGCACGGTCGCGACATCCGCCATGCCCATCGGCATGCCGGGATGGCCGCTTTTCGCCTTCTCCACGGCATCCATGGCGAGGGCCCGGATGGCGCCGGCCATCTCGTTGTGCGAGGCGCCCTTG
>JANLQP010000083.1:0-17067 GCA_031367895.1 Hyphomicrobiales bacterium | reverse complement strand
ATCGGCTTCGGCGATGCCGTCGAGCCGGGTGTCGAGGACATCGACCTGCCAGTGCTGCTCGACATGCCGTCACCTCACCTGCGCGCGTATCCGCCCGAGACCGTCATTGCCGAGAAGTTTCATGCGATGGTGGTCCTGGGTCGAGCCAACAGTCGCATGAAGGACTACTACGACGTGTGGATGTTGACGAGTGCATTCGAGATCGACCCAGAGCGGCTGCGTCGGGCCATTGTGGCGACGTTTGCCCGTCGGAGCACGGCGATTCCTGTGGAGGTTCCTGATGGACTCAGCGACGCCTTTGCAACCGATCCTGGGAAGCGGCGGCAGTGGGATGCCTTTGCTCGAAGCCTCTCTGGCACGCCCCCCGGGTTCGATCTCGTCGTCAGCGAGCTGCGGCGGAGACTGGCGGGCTTTCTGGCAGTGCAGTGACCGGCTCCTTCAGCACCGGCCCTACCTCCTGCATTTCACCGACCGTCACCGCACGCGAACGTCGACAACCGCCGGCGGACTCACGAGCCCACGTTTACATTGAATCCAAGGGCTCGCAATCCCCTGCTGGTGCGCATGTTGCGCGGCGGAAACTCATCGGGGCGAGCCCAACCGACGACCTCCCCGAGGCTGCTGAGTCCAATGTGCGCAATGGCCCATTCATCGCTTCGCGTGGCGTTCCAGAGTCGAGCAGAGATCGGGCCGTTTCCCCAAATGACATAGTTCAGTAAATCGAGCGGGGTCTTACCCTGTCCCGAGCGCTGGCCCCACAGCCACTCGCCAAATTTCTGCACCTTGTCGTCTCCTGCCTGTGGGGCATCGGGCAAGCCCAGGTGTTCGTTCTCCTGCTTGATCGCGTGGTCACGCATGGCATGCACTCGGGATACCACCTCCACGAACTCCTCTTCATTCAACTGGAGGCTTCGACCCCGTGCAAGGTGTTCCCTGAGTCGCGGGGCCCATTCATAGATCGTCCTGTCCTCAAATGAGTGATCGAAGTCGGCGGCATGCCACCAGTCAAGGGCATCGCGAAGTGCCAGTTCCGGGTTCTTGGAATTCCTCGCATAGAACTCCTCGTACGGATGTCGATGTCCGTGCTTGACCTGCTTGTAGTAGTAAGCGTGAAGGAACTGGTCAGCTTGAACGCCTGGCGGCACGGTCGTGTCAATCCATGCCGGTTTAGCGTCAGGTGCCGCAACCCTGGCAGCCACATCACGCATGACTTGCAGCGTGTCGTTCCAATCCTGCTCAAACTTCTGAAAACGCTTCTCCGACGACCTCTTCGTGTCCACGAACACCACACCATGATTCTTCGGAATGAGTCGATCGTTGTCGAACTGCTGCTCGATCGCAGAGTCGCGTTTGGCAAGATCTCCTCGGCGCTCTGCCAATCGCAGTTGCTCCAGGTAGATTTCCTTCGTCAATGGTCTGGCACGGTCGTCAACCCGCTCAAAGAAGCCGCGCAGTTCCCGCTCCATTCCCGACTCGACGAGCTCGTCATGGGCCAGGAACATGCCCGCTTCAATGTTGGAGACCCACGCGCGATCAGACAGGTTTGCGGATCCGACGTAGGCACCCGCGTCCACCCACCAGATGACCTTTGCATGCAGGATGTCGGGCACCAACCTGCAGTCGAAGTTTGGGCTGGCCTTGTCCAGAAACCACTTCAGTACAGCTGGATCGACCGCCACGGTGTGGTCGTAACGGCCGAAGAACTCCAGTGGCTTGAGATGCATGGCGCAGGCATCGAACAATTGCAGGTTGTCCCGGTTGGCATAGGCAACGGCCGCACGAACTCGCGTGCACGGCTCGATGACCTCAGCCAGCAGGTTCTGCAGCAACTGCCTGTTCAGTGGGCCGGCAATCAAACGCATGCTTGACCTTCGCGTCCGCTACTTCGCTTCCCAGCCAAGCTTCACCTTCGCGAGCACGGTGTTCACCTCTTCGAGGGTGGACTGGCCGATGCTTCCCCCATCGCCGATCTCCACCGTGATGCGAATTCGGAGGGGATGCCCAGCAGTCGCCTGGCGGAGTGCGTCGATGTTGTCGGCCAAATCCTGAACTTCATGGGTCTGCAGTTCTGTTGTGGCGGTCTTCGCGCCAAAGGCCTTTGGCGGTGGCTCCCTCACTTCCGTCTTGCGCGCAATGACTTTGACTGCTGCTGCACCACCCAGATCACACGGCCATGGGCCGGCGTCGAGAGTGCGCTCGATGAGTCCCAGCCTGAACGCCTCGTCAAGTGCACTTGCGATCCGCGTCCAAGGCCACACCTTGCCGGCCTTCGAGGACAACGCCGCGTGGATAAGGTGTGCATTGGTCGAGTCACCCTGCCACGCAGCGGCAAGCTGCGCCGGGAGCACATCAATAC
This sequence comes from Hyphomicrobiales bacterium, assembly GCA_031367895.1. Classification (GTDB taxonomy): domain Bacteria; phylum Pseudomonadota; class Alphaproteobacteria; order Rhizobiales; family Hyphomicrobiaceae. The sequence continues at coordinate 14,711 of JANLQP010000083.1, read as the reverse complement.
TGGCCAGCGGCAACGGTGGCGAGAACAATTGCGCCGTGTCGTTGATGAACCCAGCGGGAACGTCTTCTGCCAGGACGCTGACGGTTCCGTTGACCAGCCAAACGCGCCCAGCCTTGACGGCACCTGCAACAGCGCTCGTGATCGCTTGCGGAGTAGCGGCCGGGATCAACAAGTTCTCGGTGTAGCCGCCTTTGTCCACCTCGACGAAATGCTTTCCCGAGAAGTAGGTCTCCAAATCGGCCAGCGTCACCGGCTCTTTGCCCCATAGACCGGTCAGCTTGCCCGGCGTCAAAAGCTGTGGATCAAGCTCAGTCAGCGCGGCTGTGTCTGAGAGGACCACCTCCAGGCTCGACTCTTGGATCGCGTTGTCGTCCGGCCTGCATTTCCAGAAAGTCCGGCTGGACTTATCGGCCCGGGTGACGCGCAGAACGAAGTCACCTGACTCACAGCCCTGCAGCAGCGTCTCCAGAATCGCGCCTCGATTCAACATCTTCGGCAACTTCGCCGTGGCGGCAAACGCCCCGACCAGGTCTTTGACGAACCGGGCCTTGTCGCCCGCGCTCCAAAGGTCAAACGGACCACCAGGCAGCAAGGCCTCGGCGTTCACAGCCGTGCTCTCGATCCGCAAGCGCTTGTCCCCCACCAACTTGGGGAACAATGGCTCGTTGTCGACGTTGATTCGATAGGCCGCCACGTCATTGCCATCATTGACGGTGACTGCGATGCAGTAAGCCATGACGATCTGCGAGACCATCTCGCCCCGCGCAGCCCGGATGTTGCCTTCCAGGCGCGTCGTCGCAGCAGTGTCGATGTCGCTGCGCTCCTTCAGCATCTCGCGGACCTTCTCCCAGCCGAGCAGATCGCGGACCTTCTCGCGTGCCACGTCGATGCCGTCCTTGGATGGCACCGCCAAGACGAGCGCATTGCGGTTCTGCGCCCGCGGCTTCTCAGGCCCCGTCGTCTCGTCGACAAATCGTTTGGCCTCAGCGCTGGGCTTGCCATTGCTGGCTGCCTTCGGGCCCAGCACGGCATAGTGAAACTCGCCGTCGTCCTCGATATCCGCAGGGCGTGCCGGCAGCACGTGCACCTTGGCACCTGCACCACGGGCGCTCTCGGTCAGCTTCCCAGCCCCTCGGATCTCTTTCTCCAGCACATCGTCGACAAGCGTGGCACTGACGTTCAGTCGGGCATCGTGGTGCATCTGCTTCAGGTTGGGCTTGGACCCCAGGCGCCACACCTTCGGCAAACCACCCTCACGGTCACCGGTGAACGTGTCGTCGAGGTACCACGAGGCGTCCGACCAGCGCGACAGGCCCTTGTCCAGCTCGATCCGGTCAGGCGCGCCCACGCCCAGCAGCACCTTGAGATCGCGTGTGGTGGCGCGCTGTCCAATGGGTTGCGAATGCAGAAAGGTCGCCATCACGGCTTGTTCGACCTCGCGTTGCTGCACGCCGAGCAAGTTGTCCTGCGCCTTGCGCGCATGCACCAGTTCGGCCTCCAGGATGGCGGTCCAGTTCTGCCGGCGTCCCTCGTATTGCTCGAGTTGCGCCACGCTCGCCAGTTCCCTCGCCGCCACGCTCAGGCCTTCGGACTTGGGCTCGACCAGGAAAATCTGCGCTCCGATGATCGGCTGTTGGTCCCACTTGATCGCGTCGCGAAGTGCTGTGGCCAAGGTCTTGAGAATGCCGCGCGTCTGCTGGAATCCCTCAAGCTGCGTCCACTTCTGATACAGCGTCTCGATCAACGCCGGATGGAAGGGGTAGGCGTCGGTGTAACGCTTCTCCTCGACTGCCCGGTTCTTCGCCGTGTAGTCATCGATCCCCTGCACACCGTTGAGTGCGCCAACGACCTGGCCGAACCACTGCGAACGGTCGGTGTAGCTTTCCAACTTAAGCAGGCGCCGGCGCAGGATCTCGGGCACGTCCTGACTCTCGACGGGCTGGATGCCCTCGTCGGCCACGCGCTTGAACTCGTCGTACAGCTCCTTGCTGATCTGCTTGCCGAGTTCATCCATCTTGCCGGGGTCAGACGCCAGCAGCGATGCCACCAAGCAGCACTGCGGCACCTTGGCCACCGCCTGCGTCAGGCTGTGCATGAACTCGCGCATACGGCCAATCCATGCCGGATCAACGCCGGCCATCACGCGCACGAACCAAAGCACCTCGTCAAACAGAATCAGCACGCCGGCCCCGTCGGCCCTAGCGAGCTTGAGGAGGCTTTCCATCACGCCAGTTGCCGGCGGAGTGGCGCGCTCTGTACCGTCGTCCTTCAGCAGCTTCATGCCGGCGGGGCCGGCGAGCTGCCAGGCAATCGCACTCCAGGGCATCTTGATCGTCGCTAGAGTGCCGTCGGGTGCGGTGACTTCCATGCCCTTCTCGGCGTCCAGACGATCGAACACCACTGACGCAATATGCGCCTTAGGCAAGCCCCCCTCAAGTGCGCAGTGCGCTTTGAACTGCTGCACTGCCGGGATGTCGGGCAGAGTCGCAGGATCGCGAACCAGATGCACCAGCGTGATCAGTGAGTGCGTCTTGCCACCGCCGAAGGTCATGTGCAGTTGGCGAACCGCCTTCTCGGACTTGCCCGAGAGGCGGTGCGTCACGTCCCGCGCCAGGTCGCGCAGCTTGACCGTGGGGTAGGTGAGCGCGAAGAACTCCTTAGCGTCGTGATACACGCCCGGGTTCTGGTTCATGACGACGTCATACAGGTCTGCAGCAAACTGCTTCTGCGACAGCTCCTGGTTGGTGATGTCGTCGCGCAACTGCACGACTTGGTGCCAGGGTTTGGCGGTGGTCTTGGCCATCAATGGTTCTCCTTGTCCTTATTCCAAACCGAGCGGGACTTGAGCAGTACTGCCAACCGAACGCAAGTAGTTCTGCAAGCGCTCCAGGATCGCGCACTCCTCCGTGCAGCCCTCGGCGCGGCTCTTCTCGATCAATGCCTGGATTAGCTGTATGAACACCTGGCTGCGCCGCAATGCACGGCCATCCAGAAAGTCATTCACTTTGACGACGTCTCCGGCCACCCAGAGCTGCATCAGCTTGTGCACCTGATCGATCAGCGGAATGGCACGACCACTGGCCGTTTCCATTCCTAGCGAGCGATGCTTACGAGCACGCCAGTCCCTGAGCTTGTACTTACCGCCACCACCCGAAGATGGTGATTCATCGGCATCACCGTCTTCTTCGCCTTCCGCGTCGACCTCGTCTTCTGCCGCTGCGGCGCTCCCGCTGCGCACAAGCAGCTCGTACTGGTCGGTGAGTTCACGCTCAGACATGCCGCACGACACAGCGTAGAGGATGCACGGGCCGGCTGGAGCTTCGTTCAGGCCGAAGTCGTTGCGGTGCAGCAGGTAGTAGGTCGTCACATCGTCCAGCGGGTGGTCGCCGGGCGCCGGCTCGCCCTGGCCATGCGACAGCACGCGGCCAACGACGAAGTCGACGACGATGCGCCGCACGTGGCCCAGGAAGTCGGTGACCGACATCAAAGCCCCAGGCTCGGAGGCCTTCTTCACAGCGGGATAGCGGCTGTACGACTCTAGCGCCGGTCCAGTGGCGGCCCAGATGAAGTCGGGCCCGCGGATGCCGGCATCCCAGAAGTCGCGCAGCTTGGTGGTGATGCTGGCCTCCATCTCTTTGAGCACCTGGGTGTCCCACCCCGCCTTTGCCAGCGCGTCGCGCTTTCGGCAAACCAGCCACACAGAGGACGCCAACGAGGCTCGGCCATGGTTTCGAACACCACCCTGCATCTCTGTTGCGATAGGCCAACTCCCATCGACTACAAAGCCTGCCCTGATGATCGCTGTAACGAGTGTCTCCCATGCGTCTGGGCGTTTGTGAGCGAAGACAATTACCAATCGCCCCGTTGCGCGGAGCGATCGATGGCAAGCTGCAAAAGAGCGTGCCATTCCGTCCTCGTAGTTGCGCTTCGACGCCTCATTGCTACCGCCAAAGCGCGCCGCATCGTCTATTAGCTCTCCATCTCCCTTTTCGTGATTCCATTTCGGACCCAGCGGCTCCTCAAATGCGGCGGTTAGGTCTGGTGAAAGGCCGTGCAAAGTTCGACGTAGCCAGATGTGAAAAAAGTCCATTAGGTCGGAGTAGGGAATCGCGTCGTAGTATGGCGGATCAGTAACGACTATGTCGTAGTCACCAGTAACGCTTATCGCGCTCTGATTGATCACCATAGCAGGCGGAGAGTTTCCGAAGACTTCCGTAGTAAGCCGTTCAACAACCGCTGCCACATTCGATATTGCCCCCACGAATAGCCGATCGTTTGGTGCGAGCGGATTAGCTTCGGCGTAATCCCAAGTAATTGGCAGCGCGTAGCGCAGGAACGTTTGCTTAACCTCCTGCGCCCTAGATTCCCAAATACAAACTGTACTCAAGTAGTTTGCTGTTCGATCGAGTGCAATCGCCAGGAGCGCCTGGACAGCGTCAGAGTACGCGCGATCTGGACCCAATCGATCACGCAAGCCACGAATTGTCAATACGAGGCGCGCAATTGAGGTAAGTTGTCGACTTGTGAATAGCTTGTACCATTGGTCAATGCCATACAAAGGCGTGGTAAACGGCGATCCACCGCCTTGTCGACTTGCTCCCGTTGGGATAAGCTCAGTTGGCAGGCCGAACGGTATTGACTCAAATATTGATGAAACCTCTTGGCCTGCTAATTCGACAGCGTGCAGTTCATCCTCGGTCGGAAGCCGATACTCGTTGCCGTCAGGCCCATCAACAACCACTGCTGTCATTACTTGACCAAGACGGCCAGCTTGCCCTTCGAGGCGAATGTCGATGGAAGTCATGATGGTTCCACAACAGGGGCAAGTCGCGCCTGCCCGACTCATCGTCCCAGCACCGCAGCGCTTATCGTATTCGCGTCTTTGCGCCGCATTCCCTCCTTGCACCTTGACATCTTGTTCAAGCTCGAAATCAACGCCCGACTTGTTCTCGCGCGGATGCAACTTGAGCACCACGCGTTTTGAATCCCGCCTTGCCAACCAGCAAGTCTTTAATAGAGGTGTCTCCGCGCGACAGGCCTTGCATCTCACCGTGCGAGCCCAGAGGTAGGCAACTGTGGGTTTGGCAATCCAGCGCGGATTTGAGGGATTGTCGAGATATGAGGGGTCAAATCCGATGTTCAGAATCTCAACCTGAGGTGCGCGGGCATCATCGATGGGCACCAACTTCAGCGGTTCGCTGGTATCAAGAGAGACCCGGCGATAGGGCTTCAGTGCACAGAACTCGGCGTAGGTTGGATAGAAACGGGCCAGATCCTTTCGCGCTTCGACTAACACCCATCGACCCCAAGCGCGGACGTGCCAGGCGAGATCTGCCTGCAGTAGCTCCGGGTCTAGGGCTGAGTGCTCAATAAGGCTGAGGCTCTCGCCGCGATCTAGCGAATCCATCGATTTCGTGGGCGATGGATTTCCGCAAGTTGCCTTCAACTGCCGAAGGTTACGTTTGATCTGTGCAGGCGTTACACCTTTCGCTTTGAGGTAGGCCGTCATGAAATCAGCGTCGGCAAGCGCAAAACTTGGCAGCGGAAATTTCCTCCCAGCCAGCTTCTGGGGATAGTCAAGAGTGCACTTGAGAATGAACCAAGCGACTGGGTTGATGTCTACTGCTGTGACTTCGCAACCCAAGCGCAGTGCTTCGAGAGGAATGGCACCGCCGCCCGAGAAGGGGTCAAGCACCTTTGGTGCGCGACCACCAAAGGCGCTTCGAATTTCCTGACGAAACCAGTCCATTCCAGCACCGGATTCGCGGCCCCAGCCCAGCACGCCCCCCTCAGTCTCCCAATCCTCAATCTGTTCGATACTCCCGTTGGGCATCTTCTTTTTCTTGAGCGTCTTGTTGAGCGTGCCTCCCAGTCGCTTCAGGAGTTCGTCGCGCTTCTCCTTGTCGCCAGGGTCGGGTAACAAGGTGGCGATCAGTGCAGCACGGCTGGCCGCAAGTGGTCTACGTGCAGGCCAGATGTGCAGCGTGGAGATGTGACCGTGGCGCACGTTCTTCTCGTGCACCGAGTCGATGGACGTCTGCCTGAGCGGAAAGGCGACTTCGATGAGCCGTTTGTCGTTGTTCATGGTTGGTTTCTTCAGGTCGCCCCGGTCCGGATGTGTGCTGGCATCGTGGCGATCACCACCATTTGGCTTTCCTCGTCCCAGAAGTAGTAGATGCGCAGGCAGCGGCGCGGCACCCGCGTGTTGCCGCCGTTCTTCAGGTGCCACTCCACCGTCACCCTGCGGCTGCCCCAGCCGAAGTCGAAGCTGTCCGCGCCGCAACGCTCGTTGTGAATGCCCTCGTCGACGGGCCTGCGCAGGTCGCCGCTGGCGCCGTTGATGCGCGAATCGCGGTATTCGTTGGCCAGCCAGAGCAAGCAGCGGGCTGCAGATCGCGGGTCTTCGTAGTCGGCCGACTTGGTCTCGCGCCGCGCGCGGCCCGACAGCGCGACACGTCCGCTCAGTACCTCGTCGCACCAGTCCGCGAACCCTTCCCAAGCCTCAGGAAGTTGAATGCCCGCATCAGGCTCATCGCCACGGGCCTTGATCTGATCCAGCAGCTGTTGGATTCGGAACTGGGCACCACGGAGCTGCTGCTCCAAGCTTTGCGCATGCTCTTCGATGGAGGTGTGCTCGTCGGACAGCCACTGTTGGGTCTCAGTGGATCGACGCAGGTCGTCTTTCAGCGCATCGATCTGCGCCTGGGCGGCCCGCAGTTGCTCGGTGTCGGCCGATCCTGTCTGCTGCAGACGCGCCCGCTCGACATCGAGGCTGGCCTCGCGGACGGCTGAGAACGTGAGAACCTCGGTTCCCAGTTGCAGGCGGCGGATGCTCTCGTTCGCGGCAAGCCAGCGCAGCGCGGTCAGCGTCGACCTGGTGCGGTCGCCGATGGCCGTTGGGTCGATGAAATACAGCCGGTGTGCGAAGGGATTCGCGTCATACGTGAAGCCAGGCATGTAGGCGCGAACGGCGCCGTTGAATACCGAGAGCGGCTTGCCCAACTGCTGGGTTAGCACCCAGGTGTGCGCCGCGGGGACGACAGCGACTCTGGCAATCCCCAGGGTGACCTTGGCCAACATCTGGCTGTTGATGCCCGGGTCCGTCTCACGCTCGGCAACGGAGCAGACCAAATAGGGCACCGTGCGAGCGGGATCGAGGAGCGCGTCGACAAGCTCGTACGCGTCGTGCTCTGACGTTATGTGCCACGCGGCTGCGTCGAGGCGCCTGCCGCTTTGCTGCAACCCACAGGTGGTGGCCATCTGCCGCACGAGGCCGGGAACCGCAGGCTCAATCTGGAGCGTTGCTTCAGGGCTGCTGGCGAGCAGCCGCATGCTGAACATGGCACCCGTTCCGCCAGTGGCATGGCCGACCACAATTTCGGTGGTCCACGTTCGCTGCGCCACGTTGGCATCTGGCCGGTCCACACGCAACGTCCACAACACACGTTGCTCGTCGGCAAAGCCCGCTGCCATGCAGGTTCGCCCACCGCGCAGGTGTTCGAAGGACTGGCCTGCTGTGGCCGCCTCAGGCAGCTGGTCTCCGATCTGCTGTGCCGCCCACTTCAAGACCTCCAACCGTGCGGCCTGCGCTGACCGCGCAGCATCGGCACCAGCGAGTTGCCCAGCGACGCGGAGAACCTCACGCTCGCGGACGCGGGAACTGTCCTTGACGGCAGTGAGGGTGCGGTTGCTTGCGGCGCTCTTCTCAGGCGAGTTCATTCAGCGGCCTCCGAAGCGTTAGCGATGTCGCCGTAGGCGATGGTCATGCTGCCGCGAGCTTTGGCGATCAGCTTGGCGAAGGGATCCTGAACCCTGAGGAGCCGCGGTTGGGCGCCGCCGCAATCGAAGACGGCATAGAGCCAGTAGCGCCCTCGCAGGATGCAAGCGCGGGCCCATTCGTTCTCGGTCATCTCGATCTCGCCGACACCCACACGCCCCTTCACCTCGATGCCACGTTCCTCGCTGACGCGCTTGGACATCAGGTCGAATCCGGGGTAGTCGTTCAGGCCAGCCAGGCGTGCCTTCGGGGGCGTAGAGACATCGCGCACATCAGCGCCCTGGGCCGCCTCGAACGCAATGGCCACCTCGACGGCAATGCGCTCGACTTCGGCGTCACGCGCCTTGATGTCGTCGGGATCGGTGGATGGCTGCACGAGTGCGGTTGCCAGCATCTCGACGCGCCCCGGTTGAATCAGTTCAACCTCTCGCCGTGCCTGATGCAGCGCCTGCGCTCTGCGTTGGGCCAGACTCTTCTGCTGCGCCTTGATGCGGTCCAGCTCGGCATGGGCGGCCCGGTTTCCGTCACGAGCCTTGTCGGTAAAGCGCTTGCGCGCGGCGGCCAGTTCCGATTCTTGGTAATCAAATGCCCGCCGCAGGTACTCCTCCGTTTCCGCGAGCCGGGTCGTGGCGCTCAAGCGCTGCAGGTCGGCCAACTTGGCAAGCAAGTCACGCTGGATGTGTTCCTGGGCGGCCAGACGCCACGTGTCACTTTGGGCCAGGAAGACCACGCTGCCGGGACTGGGCTTGAGCGTCGGCTTCAGCAGCAGCAGGTGCTCAACCGGCGTCTCGATCAGCCGCCCATCGGCGTACTGCTTGAGGCCGACCAGCCGCTGCTCGATGGCGTCTGGGCTGTGGAACGCAGGCAGACCGGCATCGACGCCGCGCTCGACGCTGACGCGCGCCACATGGAACAGGTACGGGGCCGTGGCGCTGACGTCGGTGAAGATCGCACCGCGAAGCGCCTGGTTGCGGGCGCTCTCGATGGCAATCGCCGACAGTCGCTCGAAGACGGGCTCGCCGGGATGCAGAAAGATGGCATCGCGCCCGTCATCGGGTCGGTACACCGTGAACCTGTTCCGCGCCGACTCCGGGTAGGTTTCGAGCAGGGGAAGGATGCTGTCGAGCACGCCCCGCTTGCGCGGTCGCATGAAGAAGTGCTCATCGAGGTCGCCGACAAAGTCGATGCCGATGACCGGAGCTGCGTGTTCAAGGTATCGACGAACGTAGCCTGGCAGCAGCCGGCGCATTTCCTCGATGGCCATGGCCTCGCGGAGCTGGGGCAGATCGCTCAGCACGTCACCACCCGTACCGTAGATGGACGCTTCGCGTGCCTCGATGGCCTTGATCTGTTCTGGTGTCAGCTGACCGGCAAGCTCCAGGGCCTTCTTGTCTGCCTCATCGTCAGACTCGACCGCCCGCTGGATGTAGTCGGTGATGGCCATGCCTTCAAAGATGCGGCCCACCACGTCGAACACTTTGTCGGAGCCGAGTTGCTTGCGGATCTCCTCCAGCTTGTCCAGCAGCGTCTTGATGACCCGGCCTTCACGGGTCTTGCCGGCGACGAGGTTGACGATGGCGACGCGGTCTCGTTTCTGGCCATAGCGATGGATGCGACCCATGCGCTGCTCGAGCCGCGCCGGGTTCCATGGCACGTCGTAGTTGAAGAGGATCCAGCAGAACTGGAGGTTGATGCCCTCGGCCGCTGCGTCGGTGCCGATGAAGAAGCGTGCCCCCTTGCCTTCAGCATCGTGGGGACTGCGAAAGCGTTCGACCTGAGCGTCGCGCGCCTCAAAGCCCAGCCCGCCATGGATGAAGGCGACCTGGTCGGCGTAACCCATGCCTTCGAGGCGACGCGTCAAGAACTCCAGCGTGTCCCGGTGTTCCGTGTAGATGATGACTTTCTGATCACGGTACTGCGGCAAGCGAAGCAGTTCGGCCATGCGCTCAAACTTCGACTCCTGGCCGCTCGCGTGGACAGTCTCGGCCAGGGCAATCAGCTCTTGCACCTGGCCTCGCTCGTCCATGAGTTCCGCCAGGCTGGTGGCGATGAACGCGCCCAGTGCTTCGGCCTCACTCTCTTCGTGCTCTTCGACGCCGGCCGCAGACGTTTCCTCGTCTGCCGTTTTTGAGGCCAGGACGTCCACCAGGCGCCCGTCGCGTACCCTGCGGTTCAGGCGGTCCTGCTGGCTGCGGAGCTCTTCCTCGGGCACGCGGCCGGACTGAATGTCGTCGATCAGGGTGTCGAGCTTCGCGAGGCGATTTCGGAATGAGCAGAGCAAGGCCCATGTGCTGCTGGCCATGCGCCGCTGGAACACAGTCATGGCGAACCGCGCTGCTTGCCGGTTCTGAATGCGGGCCTGGTTGTAGTAGTAACGGATATAGGTCGTCGTGCGGTCGTAGAGGGCCTGCTCGCTGATCTCACCCTGCGAGAGGTCGTAGCTCACCGTGTCGCAGAGGCGCTGGGCATACAAGGGCTTGCCGCGAAGGTCGACCATCTCCTCTTTGACGCGGCGGACGAAGTAGCGGTCGCGAGATTCGCGCGGGAACTTCGCCCAGGCGGTCTCGGTGCTGAAGATCTCAGGCTCCAACAGCCGCCACAGGCAGTAGTACGGGTACTCCTTGCCCATGTGCGGTGTTGCCGTGAGCAGCAACAGATGATGCGCCGCCCAGGGCATGCGCCACTCTTCGGGCAAGTCCCGCACGCCAGCAATGGCCTCGGCCAAGCGATAGCGGTCGGTCGCGCGGAACGATCCATCCAGATCGCGGTTGGCCGACAGCTTGTGGGCTTCGTCGAAGACGACAAGGTCATAGGGCGCGACCTGTGAGTCGCGCATGGCGTTGAACAAGCGGGGCGAGCGCAGACTGTCGATGCTGACCACGACGAGGTCGCTGCCCGGGCCGACGAATGGATTGCCTTCTTTGGTGTCGGCGCCTGTCACGATCTTGAACTGCAGCTGAAACAGCTTGTGCAGTTCGCGGTACCAGTTGCCCACCAAGCCGGCCGGCGCCACCACCATGACGCGCCGAATCGTCCTGCGAGACAGGCTCTCACGCACATAGAGGCCGGTCATGATCGTCTTGCCAGCACCGGCGTCATCGGCCAGGAGGAAGCGAAGGCGGTGCTGGGGCAGCATGCGCTGGTAAACCGCGATACGCTGATGGGGCAGCGGATCGATCTCGCTGATCTCGGTCGCGAACGCAGGGTTGAAGAGGTGTCCGTAGGACAGGCGCTCGCCCTCGACCAGCACACGCAGGGCGTTGGCGTCACCCAGGAAGTCGATCCGGGGCACTACGTGCACCATTGCGGGGCCGCTGGCCGTAGTGCTCTCGGCTGCTGGCTCGACCGGCCGGCCACCTGCCCGGGCTTCTAGATCGGCCAGTTTGGCGGCGCCCATGGCGGAGGGCTTCGACTGGCCGTTCTCCCAGCGGTTGAGGGTGACGAACGAGACCCCAAGCAGTTCGGCGAACTGCTGTTGGGTCATTGCCATCGTCTTGCGAAGTCGTCTGATCTGTTCAGGGTTCATAGGAGGCTCCCCTGGTAAACTTGGCGCACTATATCACTCGATATATAGCGTCGCAAGAAGCACGCGGTCGACAATTCTAGATCGACGAGCGGTCGATTGCCCCAAGCAGCCCGAGCCCGCAGTCCCGAGGAGACCCTGAATGCCACGCATGGACCTTCGCCCCGGAGTGAGCGAGCCTGTTGTCCTGTTGATATCCCGCCGGGAAGTTGAGCAGGCTGACATGGCCTCTGTCCTGTCGCGCCTGAAAGTCTTCCTGACCACCCGCGAGGACGCCTGGCGCTACCGCGGACAGATGACCCTTGTGGTGGACGGCTACAACAATGACCCGCGAGAGCTGGTCGACATCCCCGAGGTCCGGTCACTGCTCCGGCGCCTGGAGGCCGAGTGGCCTTACTGGGCGTTCTTTTTCAACCAGGTGGACGACAGCATCAAGCTGCTGCTCTCTTGCGTCGCCGGAAGCCGGTTCCTCGGCCGCGGGGCGGTCGAGATGGATGCTGACTTGGTGGCCGCCGCGCTAGCGCGCGCCTTCGGCGGCATGAACATGATCTTCGAGCGCTTCGGGTTCCCGGAAGACGAGTTGGAGAAGATGAGCAACGGCCTGGTCGAAGTGCTGCAGCAAGCAGGCATGGCCTGATCAGCCGGTGATCGGCCAGCGCGGTGGCTATCGGCCCTCAGGCGACTGCGCAAAGTTGGCGCGGCCGAAGAAGAACCGTGTTCATGCCCACCAGCCGGTAGCGGTGCGCTCCATCGGTGAACACCATCCCACTGCGCCGGGCCCGCCGCAGACCGCGGGCGGCCTCCTCGCGAGTCACAGCAACCGGACCTGCGTGCCATGCATTGAAAACGTCCCAGTCGTTCGGGTACGCCTCTTCGAACTTCAGCTTCGAGCTGGGGAGGGTCGTCATCATCGCGCTCCGCAGACGCTGCCAGCAGCAATCGCCACATTGTCGGATGGCCCGGGCTTGTCGAAGGCCCCCAGCGTGCGCCACCGATAATCTGGCCATGAAAAACCTCCGCCCAGACACCATGGGCATCCTGCAGCGCGTTGAGGCCCTCAGCGGCCGGCCAGTCGAGTTCATGCCCGACAGCAGCCTGACCCTGCGCGCGACGCTCCAGCTGGCGCGAAACGGCGCGCCGGCGCATGTGCTGCGCTATCGGCCGTCGAACGACCCCCTGGACTACTGGGTCGCGTACCAAGCCGGCTACCTTCTGCGGCTCTTGGAACTGCCGCCCGACGAGCGCTTCGACTTCGCCGCCACCGGCACCGCTGCCGGGCACGTCGAGGAACTCTTGGCGACGGGCCAGCCCCTGAACGAAGGCGACAAGGCCAGCATCCCGCAGTTCGCCCAGATGACGGCCCACTGGGCCATGCTGAACCTGCGCTCCTATGCCATCGGCATGCGCATCGACCAGTGGCTGGCGGGCGACTTCCCCGAGCTGCGAGAGCTGCAGGCCGCGGGCGTGGCTGCGATGCAGCAGGAAAACCTTCAGCTCCTGTCCAAGCGCATTGGCAGCCTTTCGATTCCGGTGCCGCTCCTGGCGCCGGTTGCGGCGTATGCACTCTTCGCCGACCGGCTGCTCGGCAGGGCCGCCTATGCGATACCGTATCGGGCGGCCGGTGTGCTCGACCTTGGCGCCGAATTGCTCACAATCAGCGACTCGGCGTCACCCGAGGCCATTCACGACCGCGATCTCGTTGACGCCTGGGCTGCAGCCATCGGCATGACAGGCTGGTACGCATGGATCCCCTACAAGCCCTGAGACCCATGGCGACCGAATTCAAGATTCCGCTCCACCGCTTTGACACGAACCTGCTGCCCGCCGACGCGCGCCAGGTGGGAACCGAGGCGTTCAAGACCGCCGTGATGCTGCACTTCGCGGCCGAGTACGCCGCGCAAGGCCAGACGGCGATGGTCACGGTGGACGACCAGGAAATCACCGTGATGGCGTTCCCGGCCGAAGCGTCGGCGCTTGACTTCGTGCTGCCGATGCTCAAGTCCGGCAAGATTGCCGAGGCCGTGCCGTACCTGGAGAGCCTCACGAAGTCGGCACCGGCCAACGCCGCCGTGCTCTACAACCTGGGCATCGCCTACAGCGAACTCGGTCAGTTCGACGAGGCGGTCATCCGTCTCAAGCGTGCGGTGCAGCTAGACCCGGGCCACGCGCACGCGTGGGTGGGCATCGGCAACGCGTACCACCGGATGCGCAAGCCCGAGCTGGCGTTGGAAGCGTTCGAGAAGGCAGTCGAAGCCGATCCGAATGACGGTTACACGCGCCGCAACCTCGGTGGCATGCTCATCGGATTCAAGCGCATCGCTGATGCCGTCGCACATCTTCGGCACGCGCTGGCGTTGATGCCGGACGACCCACAGGCCATCTTCGGCTTGGCCACGGCGCTGGAAGAAGTTGGCACGAGTGAAGCGGACGAGGAAGCGGATGGCCTCTACCTCCGCTTCATCCAGGAGCACCCGACGTCGCCGATGGTCGAGCAAGCCGAAAAAGCGCGCACGGCCTTCGCGGGTAAGCGGCTCAAGTCGAACTCGGTCGGTGGCTTCCGCCCGGACGTGATGATGTACATCGCTGCCGCGCTCCAGACCTTCAAGAAGCTTGGAGTGCAGAAGCGTCAGGTGATCGCGCTGGAAATCGCGATGCTGGGTCGCAGTGGCCTGGACATCAACGACCCGGAAGACAAATACACGCTGAAAGCGTTGCCCGGGAAGTTCTCGGGCCTGCACCTGCTGGCCATCATGTACACGGCCTTCCGGCAGATCGATCCCACCATGGACACGGGTGCGGATTTCAGCGCGGAGTACCAAGCCGCCCTGCAGATGCAGAAGCCGTAGCGCATCCGTCACCGGCGCGGATTCATGTCGATGGGCTTCGACACTGGCGCCATCGTGGGCGCTCTGCTCGGCGCAGCAGAAGGCGTGGTCGATGACATCTCCTGAATGAAGGAGGCGATCGAGCGTGCCAAGTCGCGGTCGGTCTTGTCGTTTGACGATGCCAGGGCCCGGCCCACTTCCATCCACGCTGCGACCGCATCAGCGCGTGTGGCGTGCGCATGGGCACTCGACTTGGTACTCGGCCGGCTGGTGCGCAGCCGCCCGTCCTCGCGCGCCTTGATGCGCCACAGCGGGTCGTAGTTGCGGCTGCGCCCGCGCGTCGCCTGCCGAGTCGCCTCAGCCTCGACACCACGTTCCCGCAACTTTTCGGCGAAGGTCTCGCGCCAGCGGTGCAAGTCGGCCTTGCGAGGATTCAGCCGCTTGCCGTGCTTGGACTCAGCCCGCACACTGATGTGCACATGCGGGTTGGCCTGGTGGTCGTGCAGCACCATCACGTATTTGTGGTCCGCCAGTTCGATCTGCGCGAACTCGCGCGCGGCACGCTGCACGGTCAGGGGGTCGGTGC
>JANLQP010000062.1:0-2325 GCA_031367895.1 Hyphomicrobiales bacterium | reverse complement strand
CCTGATGTCCGGAAAGAGCACGAGCACGACTGCCAACGATACGTCGGGCAAGACGCTGGTCCAGTACATGCTCGAGCGGACCTACAATCCCGCCCAGCTCTTCGCCGTGCGTGAGCTGAAGGACGACGCGTTCGTACCGGGCAATCCTGCGGCAACACTGGCAAACCGCAATCTCGGAACGAACTTCGACACTTCCAACTATCGTGGGGCCGCGTCCGAGTACACGATCGCAGTCAATGGCGTGGCCGTTACAGTCGTTGGCGACCACATCGTCAACGCCGCCGGCGCTACGATCAGCATCGGCGCTGAGGATATCGTCACCGTCACCGACAACAATGCCACTCCGCGCGACGGCACCGACCACCTGATCCACGTCGAACGGTTGCAGTTCGGCGACGTTGCCGTAACGCTGCGGCAGAGCTTGAACGCTGGTCCGGTCGGCGCCCCGACCATTACCGACACCACTCCGGGCGCGACGCTAGCGACACTCAAGACCGGCGACATGCTGCACGCTTCGATCGCAGGCGTGACCGACGCCAACAACATCACCGCAAACAATCCGACCGGCGCCGTCGATCTAACCAGCAATATCCGCTACACATGGCAGTCCGAAAGGGCCCCGGGCACGAACGTGTTCGAGGACATCGTGTTGCTGCCGGCGGGCGACCTCGCATTCGAGAGCGCCAGCGGCGTCAACTTCCGCTTGACCTCAGTCGTCGATGGTCTGCGGCTGCGTCTAAAGGCGATCTACGAGGACGGCCACGGCGTCACCGAGCAGGTGTTCTCGGGTCCGACTGCCGCGGTCACGGCCGTCGCCTTGCCGCCGCCAACGCCCCCGGTCGTGCATCCGGATGCGACGGCCGGCGGTGTGGGCATACAGCTCGTGCGCTCCGACCTCGATTTCATCCTGAAACAAATCCGGATCGCGGAGGAGCATGTCAAGGGCACGCCGCTGACCGATCTTATCCCGAATATCCGCCTCGCCTACGGCCTGCGCACCGTCGACGGCACAGAAAACAACCTGCTGCAGGACGCCAATCGCGCCATCAACCAGAACAAGTTCGGTGCGGCCGACACTGTTTTCCCGCGACTGTTGCCGCCGAAGTTCGACACGGCAGAGGCAGGCACCTCGTACGCACAAACCGCGGTCAATCCGGCGGCCAATCCGCAAACCAACCCAGTTGCCGCCGGCGTGGTCATCGACTCACAACCGCGCGTCATTAGCAATCTCATCGTCGATCAAACCGCCACGAACCATGCTGCCTATGCGGCAGCTGTCGATCCCGGATTGAACGGCGTACTGGACTACAATTTCGGCCAGACCGGCGTCGTCACCGACGACGTGCTCAAGGACGGCGCCACCCTCGTCTCGAGCCCCGGTCTCGACGGCGTATTTGGCACAGGCGACGACAAGCAGGTCTTCAAGATCGACAACGTGAAGCCCGACTTCGGCCTCACGGCACCTTACAACTCCTGGTTCACGTTCTTCGGCCAGTTCTTCGATCACGGCCTCGATCTCGTGACCAAGGGCGGGTCCGGCACTGTATTTGTGCCGCTGAAAGCGGACGATCCGCTCGTTGCCGGCGCCGACGGCATCTTCGGAAATGCCGACGATCTCGCCCCCAATCTGCGCTTCATGGTAATGACGCGGGCGACGAACCAGCCTGGCGCCGACGGCATTCTCGGCACGGCCGACGACATCCACGAACAGAGCAACACCACGACTCCGTTCGTCGACCAGAACCAAACGTACACATCGCATCCCTCGCACCAGGTGTTCCTGCGCGAATACATGATGGATGCGAGCGGCCACCCGGTCGCCACCGGCAAGCTGATCACGAACCACGCTCTCAATGCCGACGGCAGCCTGACGATCGACGGCACCGGTCATCTCGCCAACGATACCGGCGGCATGGCGACCTGGGCCGTGGTCAAGGCGCAGGCCAAGCAGATGCTCGGCATCAACCTGACCGACGCCAACGTGTTCAACGCGCCGCTGCTCGCGACCGACCAGTACGGTAATTTCATCAAGGGGGCGCACGGCATGCCCCAGGTCGTGATGAAAGGCGTCGACGGCATTGCCGGCACAGCCGACGACGTCCTGGTCGAAGGCGACCGTACAGCCCCGATCAGCCTCGCCAATGCGGTCGGTACCGGCCACCAGTTCCTGATCGACATCGCGCACGCGGCAGATCCGAATGGCGCTCTGCCAGGCCAGCCGGCGCTCACGCGTTTCACTGATGGCTCGGCGACGAACGGAGCGACGCCGGCCGGAACCTACGACGGCGACCTGCTCGACAAGCACTACATCGCCGGCGACGGGCG
>JANLQP010000047.1:0-17882 GCA_031367895.1 Hyphomicrobiales bacterium | reverse complement strand
GCAGGTCGACAGCGGCACCAAGATGATCCACCTCGGCAGGAACACGTCGAGCCGCATCATCTCCAAGGGCATCGCCGCCGGGCGCTCGCAGAACACGTATCGCGGCCTGGTCTCGGCACATCGCAAGGCCACGAACGCGCGCAATTTCACGCAATGCGACAGCCTGCTGATCGGCAATCAATGCGGCGCGCACACGGTGCCCTATATCGAGGCGAAGAATTCTTCGGCGCACTTCGAGCACGAGGCGACGACGTCGAAAATCTCCGAGGACAAGCTGTTCTATTGCCTGCAGCGGGGCTTGTCGGCGGAGGAAGCGGTGGCGCTGATCGTCAACGGCTTCGTACGCGACGTCCTCCAGCAGTTGCCGATGGAGTTCATGGCCGAGACGCAGAAGCTGATCGGGATCAGTCTCGAGGGGAGCGTCGGGTGACTGTGCTCTTCAACATTATGAGTATGAGCTTCGATTCGCGGTCTTGGCTTTACGAGCCCTGGTTCGCGCTCTGGTCGATGCTTTTGCCGATAGGCGCTACGGTTGCGATTGCGCTGTTTGTCAGGTCGTTGCGACCGAATAAGTTGACCATCGACGAGGTTGCGGAGGATCAATCTTGAACGACAAGGTTCAGAATCTAGTGCTGGAGCAACTTCGTGCGATCCGCGGTGACATCGCCAAGCTCGCCGATGAGATGCGTGGCATGCGGACTGAAATGCTGGCCGTCCGCCATCGCGCGCGCGGAACGGACCTGCAGCAGGATGCGCATCATGAAGACATCGCTTCGATGAAGATTCGGATTGATCGCATCGAGAAGCGGTTGGAGCTGGTCGACGAAAAAAATTGATTGGAATCAACATCGAAGGCAGCGTTGGTTGATCCGGAACTGCAACGGCACGTGGAAAATTGCGAACAGGCCCGATTTGGAGGCGGTGCAATCCGCCAAAAGTCGGTATAGGGTTCACGATCGCTAGCTGAACCGGGACCAAACCCGGCAAGGCTCAAAACCAAAGGGTGGAGGCGGAGGGGCCATTCATCCAGGACAGTGGTCAAACCAATGTCCGAATCGGGAGTGAAGCAGTGGGCGAGGTCGATTGGACCCGAGCCATTTTTCAGGAGACGACTATGAGTGATGCGGCTGGTTTCGGTGAGATGTTGAAGACGGCGCGTCTGGTTCGCGAACTCGATGCCGGCGAGTGCCTGCGTCGGAACGCTCTCACCAACAAACGCACAGACCTCAGGCTGCGCCAAGGCGCGGTCGTCACCGTCCTGGAGACCCTCGACCAGGGCAACGCGTTCCTCGTCGAGTTCGGCGAGAAGACACCCTCGAAATGCGACTGGCTCGGCGTGCTCTATCCGGCCGAGATCGAATTCGTGACGTCGGCCAAGCGGTAAGCGCGGTCCAAGTTACGGTTCATTGCGTACAAGGGTGAGGGCGGCAAGCAACGGCTGCCCGCACCCTTTCTTTTGTTGCAAGACCTGCCGTTGCTACAGTGAGTTGAAGGACGTCGAATGCTCGAGATCAGAAATCTGCACGCCCGTATCGCCGATGACGGCACGGAGATCCTTAGAGGCATCGACCTCACGGTGCCCAAGGGCGAAGTGCACGCGATCATGGGGCCGAACGGCTCCGGCAAATCGACGTTGGCTTATGTGCTCGCCGGCCGCGACGACTACGAGGTGACGGACGGTGACATCCTGTGGAACGGTGAGTCGATCCTGGAGATGGGGCCCGATGACCGCGCCGCGAAGGGCGTGTTCCTGGCCTTCCAGTACCCGATGGAAATTCCGGGCGTCGCCACGATGACGTTCCTGCGCGCCTCGGTGAATGCCGTGCGGAAGAAGCGCGGCACCAAAGAATTGACGACGCCGGAGTTCATGAAGCTCGTCAAGGCGAAGGCGGCCGAGCTCGGCGTCAAGGACGAGATGCTGAAGCGCCCGCTCAACGTCGGCTTTTCCGGCGGCGAAAAGAAGCGCATGGAAGTGCTGCAGATGGCGATGCTGGAACCGACACTCTGCGTGCTCGACGAGACGGATTCGGGGTTGGATATCGACGCCATCCAGATCGTCGCGGAAGGCGCCAACAAGCTGCGCTCCAAGGATCGCGCGATGCTTGTCATCACGCACTATCAGCGGCTGCTGAATTACATCCAGCCGGACAAGGTACACGTGCTGGCACACGGCCGTATCCAGAAAACCGGCGGCAAAGAGCTGGCGCTGGAACTCGAAAAGACCGGCTACGCCGAGTTCAAATCGAAGGCGGCGTGAAAAAGAAGTCGTGAGTTGGTGAATGCGTGAGTACGTGAGTTCGAGTGGAATTCACTTGCGCGGTTGCCAGCGTCACGCACTCACGCACTCACGCACTTACGCACTCACGACGCCACTCACTCACGAGTAGACATGACCGTCACCGCAATGAAAACCAAAGCCGAGGAACAACTCGCCGAGCATTTCGCGCGGGCAGCTGACGCGTTGCCGGGCGCCGGTTGGGTTCCGGCCGCGCGCCGTGCCGCGTTTGCGGCGTTCGCGAAGGTAGGCTTGCCGCATCGCCGCATCGAGGCGTGGAAGTACACGGATCTGCGCAACAGCCTGAAGGAAGCCTTTCCGCCGGCTGCATGCGCCACGCGCAAGTTCGACGACGCGATGCTGCGGGGCGCGCTCGGCGAAGACCTGCATCGGCTCGCGTGCATTCGCCTGGTGCTCGTCAACGGCCGTTATGTCGCAAAAATGATCCCGGCCGGTCATGAGCCGGGGGCGAGCTATCACTTCGACTCGCTCGCCGCCGCGCTGGGCCAACCCGGTTTCGAATGGATCGAGCGGCATTTCGCGGCCGTAGGGTCCGCTACTGCCGACCCGGTGTGCGCGCTCAACGCGGCGTTCGCGTCCGACGGCGTTGTGCTGCGTGTGACTGCCGGCGCGCGGCTGGCGTTGCCGATCCACATCGTTTCGCTTGCTGAGGCGGGCGCGCCGATTTCGGTCGCCACGCGTAACTTGATCAAGGTCGAGGCCGGTGCACACGCGACGATCGTGGAAAGCCACATCGACCTCGGCGGAAATTCCGCCCAGGCGATGGCCGTGACCCAGATTGCGGTTGCAGCCGGCGGCGTGGCGCACCATATCAAGCATGTCGGTTCGGGCGCCGCCCATCTCGGCCGCCTCGATGTCGAGATCGGTGAGGGTGCTATCTACCGCGGGTTCCAATTTACCGCCGGGACCGGCCTCGTGCGCAACGAAACTGACGTGTCGTTCACCGGGCCTGACGCCAAGCTCGACGTCTCCGGCGCCTTCCTCGGCCGTGATCGCGAGCACATCGACACGACCCTGGTCGTGCATCACTCGACGACCGGTTGCGAGAGCCGGGAACTGTTCAAGGGTGTTCTCGCCGGCCGCGCACGCGGCGTGTTCCAGGGCAAGGTCATTGTTGACGCGATCGCCCAGAAGACCGATGGCAAGCAGATGGCGCAGGCGCTGATGCTGTCCGAGGACGCGGAGTTCGATTCAAAGCCCGAACTCGAGATCTACGCCGACGACGTCGCCTGCGGTCACGGCTCGACAGCGGCCGAGATCGATCCGGCGATGTTGTTCTACCTGCGCTCGCGCGGCATCCCGGCGCCAGAAGCGCGCGCAATGTTGATCGAAAGCTTCATCGGCGAAGCCATCGAGAAGGTGGAAGATGAGGCGATCCGCGAGGCGCTGATGAGCGAGGCGCGGCGTTGGCTCTCGAACCTACCGGCCGCGGCCACAGCATCTCAGAAGCGATGAGAGATCCCATGGACACACTTCGCCAGATGGACACACTTCGCAAGGAAGAGGCCAAGCCCTTCGACGTCGAGCGGATCCGCGCCGATTTCCCGATCCTGTTCCGTGAGATCTACGGCAAACCGCTCGTCTATCTCGATAACGGCGCGTCTGCGCAGAAGCCACGCTCGGTGCTCGATTCCATGGCGCACGCCTACGAGCACGAATACGCGAACGTGCATCGCGGCCTGCATTATCTCTCGAACACGGCGACGGCCAAGTTCGAGGAGGCGCGGTCGACCGTGCGGCGCTTCCTCAACGCGCCCTCCGACGACGAGATCATCTTCACGAGCAATACGACCGAGGCGATCAACCTCGTGGCGTCGTCCTACGGCGCGACCTTCAAGGAAGGTGACGAGATCGTCCTCTCCATCATGGAGCATCATTCGAACATCGTGCCGTGGCACTTCCACCGCGAGCGCAAAGGCTGCGTGCTGAAGTGGGCGCCGATCTCCGATACCGGCGAGTTCCTGCTCGACGCGTTCGAGAAGCTGCTGACGCCGAAGACCAAGATCGTCGCGATCACGCAAATGTCGAACGTGCTCGGCACGGTGGTGCCGGTCAAGGAGGTGATCCGCATCGCGCACGCCAAGGGCATTCCGGTGCTCGTCGATGGCAGCCAGTCCGCGGTGCACATGGACGTCGATGTGCAGGATCTCGACTGCGATTTCTTCGTGTTCACGGGTCACAAGGTCTATGGTCCGACAGGCATCGGTGCGCTCTACGCCAAGAAGAAGCACCTGGAGGCGATGCAACCCTACAAGGGTGGCGGCGAGATGATCGAGAGCGTATCGGTCGACCGCATCACCTATGGCCACGCGCCGCACAAGTTCGAGGCGGGGACGCCGCCGATCGTGCCGGCGATCGGGCTCGGCGCAGCGTTGAACTACATGATGCAGGTCGGCCGCGACAACATCGCCGCGCACGAGGCCCAGCTCAAGACCTACGCGCATGGCCGCCTGAAGGAACTGAATTGGCTCCGCGTCTACGGCACCGCCCGCGACAAGGGCGCCATCGTCGCCTTCAATATCAACGGCATGCATCCGCACGACATCTCGACGATCATCGACCGTTCGGGGGTCGCGGTCCGGGCCGGCCACCACTGCGCCCAGCCGCTGATGGACCGCCTCGGTGTCACGGGGACGTGCAGGGCCTCGTTCGCCATGTATAATACGGAAGCTGAGATCGACGCGCTGACGTCGGCGCTGATCAAGGCACACGAGTTCTTCGCGTAAGGCTTCAAGCTCAAGGCACCCACTATGGACGGCAACAAAGCCCTCGAGAGAGACCGGCTCCTCGGACCGGAAGCGGACGCAGATCTGGCGCCGCCGCCGGCTGGTGCGCGTGGTCCGGCTCCGTCGCTTGGCGACGGTGGCACGCCGGTTGCCGGTTCGAAGCTCTCGGCCGAGGAACTGGAGCAGCTGACCGCCGAGATCGTCGCGGCCTTGAAGACCGTCTACGACCCCGAAATTCCCTCGGACATTTACGAACTCGGGTTGATCTACAAAATCGACATCGCGGATGACCGTCACGTCACGGTCGACATGACCTTGACGGCGCCCGGCTGCCCGGTCGCCGGCGAGATGCCGGTCTGGGTCGAGAACGCCGTCTGCTCGGTCGCAGGCGTTCAGGGCGCGACGGTCAACCTGACGTTCGATCCACCGTGGGACCAGAGCCGCATGTCCGACGAGGCGCGGCTGGCGCTGAATATGTTTTGAGGGGGCTTTTGGTGGCGCCTTCGGATGCCCACTGCGCATCCGGCGCGTGGATACGGCAACACTGAAAGGGCGCTAGCTTGCGCGTAACTGGCGATGAGAAAAACAACCCAGTGCGAAGAGTGCGGGCTTGAGATCGTCAACAACAACGGCAATGTTGGACCAAACGTCACCGAGTGGGTCAAAGCATGCAAGGAAGTGGAGGCGGTAAAGGCTGCCGTCCCAGCGTTCTGCCCATATCGGCAAGCTGCATTGGCAAAGATCAGCACGTAGTGCCGCCACATATTTGCCGGTTTAGATGATTAGTATTAAGCGGTTGGCGTCCCAATTGACGGAGGCATCTTTGACCAAGATTTCGGCCAGGGCGCGCCTTGCGAGAGAGTAAGTCGCAGCCACCGAAACCCGCACGCATCGACGAGGGTTCCGGACTGCGCATCAGCTCCAAGGGCAGTCATCAATCGTCTCGGACCGTGCAAGGGCTCGCGAGCCTCGCCCGGCCACTGCGACCGCGCCCTCCTCCTTCGACGCTGACCGACGCAAATGTTCCACGGCGTAGTTTTGCGGTAAGCGGAGCGAGAGTCATTGTGGTCGGCATATCGACAAGAATGCTGTTCTCAGAATATTGTCTGACAGAGGATGGTTGGGCCTAAGCCGAGGGGGGTAACATGACGGCCGAGCAAACTCTGTATTTGATTGTCTGCATTCTCTTTCAGTTGTTGAAGATCACGCTGTCGGCTTTGGCCGTTTGGTTCACTGTCCGTACCCTGATCAGGAAGTACGGTGGCAGGTTTTGCGGCGATCGACCACTCAGATCAACAGCAGTATCAATGCCAATGTCGATCCTGCAATAGTTGCGTTTGTTGCGCCCTATAAAGCTTTTCGAAAAGCGCTGATGGCAGCCGGAGTCGCTGGGATGATTATTGCTGGCGCAAGTATCTCGGCATGGTCCGCGTCAGAGAAGTGGTTGGGGACGCCATGGCTCGGTGTGACATTGTTGACCTTGGCCGCCGCCGTGGCACTTGTGATTGCAATCGTCCGAAGCCGCCGCGAGCATTTGGCGTTCGAGGCTGTCGTGGAGGTTGCTTGTCCACTACAGTTGGAAGAATCGGGCATCAGTTTCCGTTTCCGTCGTGCATCACGCATCACGCAGCGATCGGCTTGACAGCGCTGGCGTCGGGATCGCGCTCGGCTTCCCAGAGGTCATGGCTCGCCTGCAGTCCAAGCCAGAACTGCGCCGAATTGCCGAAACAACGGCCGAGGCGGACGGCCATGTCGGGCGTAACGGCGCGCTTCTCGGCAAGTAGGTCATAGAGCGATTGGCGCTTGATGCCCAATGCCTTCGCGACCGCAACCTTGCTCATGCCCTTGTCGGCCAGCGCTGGCAGAATATCCTCGCGCAGAATTGCACCTGGGTGGGCAGGTCTGAAACCGGGCCGACCGGCCTTCTCCTCAGCATCCATGATAGTCCTCTCTGCGAACCTTGACGGGTGTCCCGTCTTTCCATTCGAACACCAATCGCCATTGTGCACGGATCGTAACTGCATATTGGCCGACCCGATCTCCTTTCAAAGGATGGAAAGCATAGCCCGGCAAGGCCATGTCCTCGGGTTTCGTCGCTCGATCCAACGACGAGAGAAGCCGGATGAGGCGATCGCGAGATTGCGGATCGATGCCCTTAGCCGTGCCCTTATCCCAGAGGCGCTTCAGCGCTTTGTCGGCAAACGTGGCGATCAATGTCATGTCTCGCGTGTCATGTAATCCAATGCATGACATAAAGAAGCGGTCTCGTAAAGTCCCAGTCGCCTCGAGAAATTTCGAGAATACTCGCAGTTGAAGTACACCCTCTGCCAGTGCCACGCCGACGTCTGGCGGACAAACTTATCCCCCATCGCCCGAACCGCTGCATCTTGGCGTCATCCCGCTCGATTGCACGTGTTAGCGGCGCCTTCGGATGCCCACTTCGCATCCGGCGCGTCGCGTGTGACCAGGGCTTCGAGGTCGAGCTTGGGTTTCGAGGCTTAGGCGGGAGCACGGACCGGGTGGGCATGTCGAAGTGCTGCCCCGAGATTTGAATGGCTCACCGCGACAAGTGCGCACGCGTTTCGGATGAGCCCCGGATTCCCTGCCGAGCGCGGGGATGGAACTGTCCGGAGTCGACCGAGGGCCCACCCGAGGCGGCAAAAATCTCGCCGGTCATGTGTGGCAGGGCGGCCTTGCCGCAGCCAAGTTACAAGGGGTTCCCGGCGGTTACGCCGCCCTGCGCCTGGTACTGATGCAGAAACCTCGGGCGCTTGGCGCTGCGGGGGAAAAAGTCGTGAACTGGTGAATGCGTGAATTCGTGACGCCCGGATCGGGAGCTTGTAGATGGCGCTTCAGTTGCCCACGTCTTGGTGAAGCGAGGCTCCGCTTGGACGCAGCCGGGCCGCACGCACTCTCGTACTCACATGCTCCCGGCTTCTGTCCGATCGTCGAAACTCAGGCCCTCGTAGGCGTCGCGCATGGCGAGGCGGCATTTGATCGCCGGCATCTCCAGGACCGCGTCCCGGTCGTCGGCGTCGGTCGGGTCCCAGCCGGAGTCGGTTCGTGTGTAAAGGGTTGCGCCGACGGTCAGCGAATCGATCAGCAGAACGTAGGCCAGACCCTGCAACCGCCAATATTCATCGAGTTTGCGCTGCCAGGGTCGGCCAGTGTTCGATTTCGACAGCACCTCGACGATTAGGCGCGGTTCACGGGCTTCGTAGGAGTCGGGGCGTGGCGGGTTGCAGGTGACGGTCACGTCAGCGCGGCGGAGTGAACGGATTTTGGTCCGGATGGCGGTATCGGGCGTCGCGACCCAGCACGGGCCGCCGCGAAGCTGGCCATGCAGGGAAGCCGCAATGTTCATGAGAATAACGTCATGAAAATTGCTGGCCCCGGTCATCATCTTGACCGGATAACCGTCGACCAGCTCGTAGCGGTCCTCCTGGGCCAGCTGCCACTCGAAGAACTCTTCGACGGTCATCGATTTTTGTGCCGTGTCGGACATTGTTCAGCCTGTCGCACCGATCCTACCTGCAAATCGCCCTGGTCTGCGCTATATTAACAGCAAATCATTGGCCGGGCATCTTCCGCCGCTGGCCACTGACCGGAAGGATCTGCAACCTATGACCGCGATCACGACGAGTGCCGGCACCGCCCCCCGCCGTCCCCGGCCGAAGGTGATGACCATGACGCCGGCTGCAGCCGACCGCGTGCGGTCGATGCTGGCGGCCAAAGGGCCTGAGATCGCGGGCCTCAAAATCGGCGTCAAGAAGGGCGGCTGCGCGGGCATGGAATACACGCTCGACTGGGCCGAAGCTGCGGGAAAGTTCGACGAGGTCGTCGAGGAGGACGGCGCGCGCGTGATCATCGATCCGCAGGCGGTGCTCTACTTGCTCGGGACCGAGATGGACTGGAAGGTCGATAAGCTTTCCGCGCAATTTGTTTTCAACAACCCGAACCAGAAGAGCGCCTGCGGCTGCGGCGAGAGCGTCAATCTCGT
Source organism: Hyphomicrobiales bacterium (assembly GCA_031367895.1). Lineage (GTDB taxonomy): Bacteria > Pseudomonadota > Alphaproteobacteria > Rhizobiales > Hyphomicrobiaceae. Next base: position 8,860 of record JANLQP010000047.1, on the reverse strand, counting down.
ACCCGCCTCGAAGGACGCGCTCGAGGCGATGAAGGCGTGAGCGATGGAACACAACAGTTGCGAGAACCAGCCTGGGTCGACGCCGTGCTGCGCTTCTGGTTCGAGACGCTGACGCCTCAAGCCTGGTTCAAGCGCGACGATGCCGTCGATGCCGAGATCCGGCAGCGATTCGCAAGCCTGCATGCGCAGTTGGCGGCGGCTGATCATGTGGGCGTGCCGGCCAATGCGCGAACGGCGCTCGCGACCGTGATCGTGCTCGATCAGTTTCCTCGCAATATGTTTCGCGGCACTCCGCAGGCTTTCAGCGGCGATTTGAAGGCCCGTCAGGTGACCAAGGCGGCTGTGGCGGCGGGGCTCGACCGGGAACTGGACACCAACGGCCGTGTGTTTCTCTATCTTCCGCTCGAGCACAGTGAAGACGCGGAGGATCAGCGTCTGTCCGTGGCATTGATCAGCGTGCTCGGGGACGCGAACTACACCAAGTTTGCGCAAGCGCATAAAGTGATCATCGACCGGTTCGGACGGTTTCCGCATCGCAACGCCGCCCTCGGGCGGACCTCGACGCCGAAGGAGATCGCGTTTCTGGCCGAACCGTGCAGCTCGTTTTGAGCGCGCATGGTGCGATTGAGTTCGTGCCGACGCGACGTGGAAGCCTGAGCATACAAGTCCGCGGATCAGAGCTTGTGGTAGGCGCGGAACCACGTCACGAACCGCTCGATGCCGACCTCGATCGGTGTCGCGGGGTGAAAATGCACGGCTTGTTGCAGGCTGTCGACATCGGCGTAGGTGGAGGGCACGTCGCCGATGTGCAGCGGCTCCAACAGGCGCTCGGCCTTGCGCCCGATGTGGTGTTCGAGCAGGTCGACAACCTCGGAGATGCCGATCGGCTTGTGATTGCCGATGTTGTGCAGACGCCACGGCGCATAGCTCGACGACGGGTTTGGCGCGTCGCCCGACCAATCCGGATCCGGCAGCGGTTTCGTGCGCGTCAGCCGCACTATGGCTTCGACGATGTCGTCGACGTAGGTGAAATCGCGCTGAACCTTGCCGTAGTTGAAGAGCTTGATCGGTTCGCCCGCGAAGATCGCCTTGGCGAACAGCCACATCGCCATGTCAGGGCGGCCCCATGGGCCATAGACCGTGAAGAAGCGCAGCCCCGTCGAGGGCAGTTTGTAAAGATGCGCATAGGAATGCGCGATCGCCTCGTTCGCCTTCTTGGTGGCGGCATAGAGGCTCATGGGATGATCGACGTTGTCGCTGGTGCGGAACGGCATGCGCGTGTTGGCGCCATAGACCGACGACGATGATGCGTAGATCAGGTGCTGGCAGCCGTTGTGGCGCGCGCCTTCGATGACATTGACGAAGCCAGTTAGATTGGAATCGACATAGGCGTGCGGGTTCTGCAGCGAGTAGCGCACGCCGGCTTGCGCCGCCAGATTGACGATGACCGGAAACTTCTCGAGCTCGAACAGGCGGGCCATGGCGGGCCTATCCGCGAGATCGGCTTCGATAAAGCGGAAACCCGGGAAAGGCGCAAGCAGTTCCAGCCGCCGGCGCTTGAGCGTCGGGTCGTAGTAGTCGTTGACGTTGTCGAGGCCGACGACCGGAACACCCGCCTCGAGGAGCGCACGGGCCACGTGAAAGCCGATGAACCCGGCCGCGCCCGTTACGAGGATGGTGTCCTGCATGCTTGCTTGTCCTTATTTCCCGGCTGAAACATTGATCTCGGCGGAGATCAGGACCGGCGGTAGAGCATGCGCGCGCGAATGGTGCCTGGCAGTTCGCGAATTTCGCGCACGATGGCTTCCGCGTTGGCAACGCTGCCGTCGGCATCGAGCACGACATAACCGAGCGCGCCTGATGTCTGGTAGTGCTGCGCCGCGATATTGACCTTGTGCCGCGCGAACACTTCGTTGAGGCGGCCGAGCTCGCCCGGAAGGTTGCGCTGTACCTGGATGAAGCGCGTTCCCTGTGGACGAGGTGACAACTGCACCTGCGGGAAATTGACGGCACCTGTGGTCGAGCCGACGTCCGAGTACTCGACGAACTTGCGCGCGACTTCGGCGCCGATCCGCTCCTGCGCTTCGGCTGTCGAGCCGCCGACATGCGGGCTGAGAATGACGTTGTCGAGACCCTGCAGCGGCGAGATGAATCGCTCGGCGTTGGACGACGGTTCGACCGGGAACACGTCGACAGCCGCGCCCGCGAGATGCTTCGATTTCAACGCCGCAGCCAGCGCCTCCGGATCGAAAATGGTGCCGCGCGCGTTGTTGATGAAATAGGCGCCCTTCTTCATGCGCGCGAATTGCGCCTGCCCCATCATGCCGATCGTTGCCGGCGTTTCCGGCACGTGCAGCGTCACGACATCTGCCTTCGCCAGCAGCTCGTCCAGCGACTCGACCGGCTCGGTATTGCCGTGGCGAAGCTTGTCCGTGTGATCGTAGTAGATCACCTGCATCCCCATGGTCTCGGCGAGCATGGCGAGCTGCGTGCCGATGTTGCCATAGCCGACGATGCCGAGCGTCTTGCCGCGCACTTCGTGTGAACCAAGCGCGGACTTGTCCCAGTCGCCTTTGTGCGCTGCGTCCGACTTCGGGACGATGCGGCGGTAGAGCATCACGATCTCAGCGATCGTTAATTCGGCCACCGAGCGCGTGTTCGAGAACGGCGCGTTGAAGACGGGAATGCCCATCTCGGCGCAGGCATCGAGATCGACCTGGTTGGTGCCGACCGAGAAACAGCCGATTGCCACCAGCGAGCGAATGCCGTCGATGACGTCGGCCGTGATCTGCGTGCGCGAGCGGATACCGAGCATGCGGATGCCCTGCAGCCGCTGGCGCAACTCCGGACCATCGAGTGCTTTCGGCACGCGCTCGATCTCGGCGTAGCCGGCGCTGTTCATCACGGCGACGGCTCGATCCGAAATCCCCTCGAGGAGAAGGACGCGGATCTGGTCCTTCGCCAGCGAGTAGGGGAACGGCTTCTTCAACGTCGAGATAGACATTCTATGCTCTGCTGCCTTCACGCTTCGAGGCTGATCGCGACCTCGCCGCAACCATCAATGACGCCCCGCAACTGGTGCTTTCCGGTCAGCCAGTTCATGCCGATCAGGCTGCCGGTGATCACGGTCTGGCCCTTGGCGAGTTTCTTGCCGCGCTTGGCCATGGCGGGCGCCAGCACTTGGATGGCACGGACGGGATCGACGCTCTTGCCTTCCTTATGCAACTTGCCATCGACGAGGAGACGGCCGGAAATGTTGCGCAGATCTTTCTTGCTCCAGTCGAACTTAGGACCGAGCACGAGGCCGGCGTTCAAGATGCAATCGGCGAGCTTGATCTCTTGCGACAGGCTGTCGGGATCCTTGAAGCGGCTCTGGCAGAGTTCGAACACCACATGCGCGGACTCGATGGCAGCCATGATCTGCTCGGCGCTGGCGCCTGGCGCGACATCCGCACCCATGTGAAACGCGATTTCGAGCTCGATGCCGGCCGGCTCGCCGCCTGCAACCTTCCACGTGCCGCCCGGAGGAACGACGCCCGATGCCAGCAACGGCGCGAAGATCACCTCTTTCGACGGCAGCTCGATCACCTTCCAGCCAATTGCTGGCGACGCGAGGGCGGCAACCGCCTTGTCTTGCGCGACGAACGCCTCTTCGAGAGAGCGTGGCGCTTCGGCCGCAGGAACCGCGAAGCGTGCGCCCTTGCGGCGGGCGGCGACGATGTGCTCGGCGAAACCGGACATTTTGTCAGTGCTCATGGGGCTTCCTTTCGGATCAGGATGTGCTCTAGGCGATGCGTCTCGCGTCAGCGGATCGCCTCGCCGGGAGCGTAAGCCTTGATTGCGAGCGCGTGCACCTTATTTCTCAGCAGGTCTGCGAGCGCACCATTGACGAGGCGATGGCGTTCGAGGCGCGAGCGGCCTTCGAACACTTTCGAGACGACCAGCACACTGAAATGGCTCTCGCCGGTGCCTGGAGAACCTGCATGGCCGGCATGCAGATGCGACTCGTTGACAACGTCGAGGCGCGTCGGTTCCAGCGCTTCCATCAGCTGTTCGCGCATGGTTTGCTCGGTGCTCATCGGCGCTCCCGGTTCTCGTTGTCAATGGTAAGCTCACTGCTCGCGTGCGATAGTGTTCGGTCATCGCGGGTGATACGTGAAGCGGTGCCCGCTTGCAACGCGTCGCGGCAGCGTGCTGCGGCATCCTTGTCGGCGGACACCAATTGGGACAATACTCTCGCCTATGAAGCTTCAATCGAAATACTTCGACAGCATCCGGGTAAAGCCGAAAGGCGAGCCCGACAAGCCGCGCCACGGCTCGAACTGTCAATGGAAGGGCTGCGACGCCCCAGGCCAGCACCGTGCTCCCAAAGGGCGCGGCCGGGATGGTGAGTATTTCGTGTTCTGTATCGATCATGTGCGGCAATTCAACGCTGCCTACAACTATTTCCAGGGCATGAGCGACGAGGAAATCGGCGACTTCCAGAAGAGTGCCGTCACCGGCCATCGGCCCACCTGGAAGCTTGGGGAAAACGCGGCTGCGACCGGTCGCGAGACACCTCAGGAGAAAGCCGGTCGCGCGCGGTCCCCGCAGGCTCGTAGCCGCGATCCGCATGATTTTCTCGATGATGACGCGCCGGCAGCGGCTCCAGCCGAGCGTAAGCGGCAGCGCGGCCTGAAGCCGCTCGAGCGGCGCGCGCTCGACACGATGCATCTGCCGGAAACGGCAACCAAGGAAGAGATCAAGACGCGCTACAAGGATCTTGTGAAGCGCCATCACCCCGATGCCAACGGCGGCGATCGCGGCTCGGAAGAAAAGTTGCGCGAGATCATCCAAGCCTATAACTATTTGCGACAGGCAGGGCTTGTCTGACCTGCTCCTTTTTCGTCGACAGAATCGGCGCCTCGCTCGAGCATCCACGTGCGGCAGCGGCCGAATTGGCAACAGGGATCGGGAAACAGCAGAACGATGCGCGCCCAGGAACAGGCCGGTACTCCCGGCATGCCGGACACGAAGGTGTCCGTGCGGCAGGTTTTCGGAATTGACTCGGATATGGAGGCGCCCGCCTACTCGAAGGGCAACTCGCATGTCCCGGATCTCGATACGGACTACCTTTTCAACAAGGAAGTCACACTCGCGATCCTTGCTGGCTTCAAGCACAATCGCCGCGTGATGGTGCAGGGCTATCACGGCACCGGTAAATCGACCCACATCGAGCAGGTGGCGGCCCGCCTCAACTGGCCGTGTGTGCGCATCAACCTCGACAGCCACGTTTCGCGCATCGATCTCGTCGGCAAGGACGCCATCGTCCTGAAAGACGGCAAGCAGATCACGGAGTTCCGTGAGGGCATTCTGCCCTGGGCGTTGCAGAACAACATCGCGCTCTGCTTCGACGAGTACGATGCCGGCCGCCCCGACGTCATGTTCGTCATTCAGCGCGTGCTCGAGGTTTCGGGCAAGCTGACGCTGCTCGACCAGTCGAAGGTCATTCGCCCGCATCCGTGCTTCCGGCTGTTCTCGACCACCAACACGATCGGCCTCGGCGACACGTCGGGCCTCTATCACGGCACGCAGCAGATCAACCAGGGTCAGATGGACCGCTGGTCGATCGTCGCGACCCTCAACTATCTGCCGCACGATGATGAAGTGGGGATCGTGCTCTCGAAGGCGAAGTCCTTCAACAAGAGCGAGGCGAAGAAGAAGGTCATCAACAACATGGTGCGGGTCGCGGATTTGACCCGATCGGCCTTCATCAACGGCGATCTCTCGACCGTCATGAGCCCGCGGACTGTGATCACCTGGGCCGAGAACTCCGAGATCTTCGGCTCGGTCGGCTTCGCCTTCCGCATGACGTTCCTCAACAAGTGCGACGAGTTGGAGCGGCCGCTGGTCGCGGAATTCTACCAGCGCTGCTTCGGCGAGGAATTGCCGGAGAGCGCCGCCAACGTGGCGTTGAGCTAAGGTACATTGCGGGGCGCCAAGATGGGCCGTGCGAGCATCAAGAATCCACCACCGGGCGCTGAGCCCGGGACTCGCTACCAGGACGACCTTTACACGTGGGTCCAGGAGCAGGTGGCCTTGTTGCGCGCCGGCCGGCTGTCGGAAGTCGATGCCCTGAACGTTGCCGAGGAGCTGTCGGATGTGGGCAACGAGCTTTCAGACAAGCTACAAAGTGCCTTTGCGGTTCTGACGCAGCACCTTCTCAAATGGGACCATCAACCTCAGCGTCGCTCTCGGAGCTGGGCACTTTCGATCGCGGAGCAGCGTCGACGCATTGAGAAATTGCTCAAACGCAATCCCGGTCTGAAGTCTGAACTATTGGACGACATACGCGATGGTTATCTGGACGGGCGCGGCCGCGCTCTATCGGAAACAAATCTGCCGGACGCGACGCTGCCCGAGGACTGTCTTTACACCTTCGATGAGTTGATGACCCGAGAGATCCAATACGTGGCGCAGCAGCCAGCCAGGCGCGGGCGATAGAAATGTCCGCTGCAAGACCTTATGGGCATGCACAAGAGACCTTATGGGCATGCAAATGACCGTGTGCCGATGCGCTTCGAAGGCCCGTAGATAGAGCTGGCAAAACACACCATGGCGACACCTCCGAAGAAGAAAGAAGCACCTGCCGAGCCGTTCAAGCGCGTGCTCGGCCTTGCCACGCGGGCGATTGCCGGCGAAAGCGAGATGCAGGTGAGCTTTGCGCCGGGCAAGCCCGAGCTCGACGGCAAGAACGTTCAACTGCCGGAGCCCTCGCGTATTCCCTCGGCGAAGGAGATCGCGGTCATCCGCGGCTGGGCCGACAGCTTCGCGCTGACGGCCGCCCGGCACGACCAGAAGCTGCACAATCGCCTGGCGCCGAGTGCCGGCCCTGCCCGTGCCGTGTTCGAGGCGGCCGAGCGCGCGCGCGTCGAATCGCTCGGCGCTATGCGCATGCAAGGCATGGCGACGAACCTGACCGCCAAGATCGAGGACCAGTACGCACACGGCCGCTATGCCGAGGTCGCCGATCGCAGCGAAGCGCCGATCGAGGACGCGCTGGCTCTGCTGGTGCGCGAAAAGTTGACCGGCCTTGCGCCGCCAGCCAACGCCAAGGGCATGGTCGACGCGTGGCGCCCGTTCATCGAGGAGAAGGGTGCGAAGGCATTCGCCAAGCTCGAAACGGCGGCCGAGAATCAGGCTGCCTTCGGTCGCGCGCTGCGCGACATGCTCAGGGCGCTGGACCTTTCCGATGAGCTGTCGGACGGCGAGAAGCAGGAGGGGGACGAGGAGAACGATGAGCAGCCGGATGGCGGCGAGTCGGACTCGCAGGACAGCGCTGAGAATCCGGACGGCGAGGATCAATCGACGGACGAGCAGCGCGCCGACGGTGAGGATGGCGAGACCGAGGAGGCCTCCGAGGCCGGCGAGACGGACGAGTTCGACGCCGATTCCGAAGGCGACGACATGGCCGACACGCGCGAGCCGTGGCGCCCGAACACCTCCGTTCTCGATGATCCCGAGCGCTTCGGATACAAGGTCTTTTCCCGCGCCAACGACGAAGAAGTCGAGGCCGACGAGTTGTCCACGCCGGACGAACTCGAGCGCCTGCGCTCGTTCCTGGACAAGGAGCTGCGCAATCTGTCGAGCGTCGTTGCGCGTCTCGCCAACAAACTGCAACGCAAGCTGCTGGCGCAGCAGAACCGGTCCTGGGAGTTCGACATCGAGGAAGGCACCCTCGACGCCGCCCGCCTGCCGCGCATCATCATCGACCCGATGCACGCGCTGTCGTTCAAACGCGAAAAAGACACGAACTTCAAGGACACAGTCGTCACGCTGCTGCTGGACAACTCCGGCTCCATGCGCGGCCGTCCGATCATGGTCGCCGCCTGCTGCGCCGACATCCTGGCACGCACGCTCGAACGCTGCGGCGTCAAGGTCGAGATCCTCGGCTTTACGACGCGCGCCTGGAAGGGCGGGCAATCCCGCGAAGCCTGGCTCGCTGCCGGCAAGCCTGCAGGCCCTGGCCGCCTCAACGATTTGCGCCACATCGTCTACAAGCGGGCCGACGCGCCCTGGCGCCGTTCCAAGCGCTCGCTCGCACTGATGATGCGTGAAGGCCTGCTGAAGGAGAACATCGACGGCGAAGCGCTCGCCTGGGCGCATAACCGCATCATGGGACGGCCGGAGCAGCGCCGCATTTTGATGATGATCTCGGACGGCGCGCCGGTCGACGACTCGACCTTGTCGGTCAACTCCGGCTGCTACCTGGAGCGGCATTTGCGGCAAGTCATCCAGGAAATCGAGACGAAATCGCCGGTTGAGCTGATTGCTATCGGCATCGGCCATGACGTGACGCGCTACTACCGTCGCGCGGTGACGATCACGGACCCGTCCGAACTTGCCGGCGCCATGACCGACAAGCTGGTCGAACTCTTCGACGAGACCAGCACACCGGTAAAGGGTGAGCGCAACAGCGGCTCGCGCCGCCCAACCGGACGCCCGCGCGCCACGACGTGAGAGGCGATGCGGTAACGGCGGCAGCGGCCGAGCGCGGCCGATTGTTGTCCGGTCGTGCGCTTCGTGCGTCACGGGAACGCCTCGATTTCAGGCTTTGTCGCGGCAACCCCACCGCGTGCAAACCCGCACCGCGTACTATGGCTGGATGGCGCCGATGCCGACCCACATAACGAACACGAGGCCGTTGCAGCGCGCGCTACACAGACTTGCATCGTGGGCGGTGCTGCTTGCCACGATCACGTGCCCAGCCGCTGCCCAGGACAATCCAGCGCCGGCGCCATTGACCGATGTGCGCTCCATCGAGGTCACGGCCCGCCCGATCACCAGCTTCACGCGTGGCCTCTCGACCGAGAAGCGGTTC
>JANLQP010000010.1:0-16989 GCA_031367895.1 Hyphomicrobiales bacterium | reverse complement strand
GATCCTGAGCAGCTGGTTGTACTTGGCGGTGCGGTCGGACCGCGCGGCGCTGCCGGTCTTGATCTGCCCGCAGTTGAGCGCGACCGCGAGGTCGGCGATGGTCGCATCTTCGGTTTCGCCCGAGCGGTGCGACATGACGGCCGTGTAGCCGGCGCGGTGTGCCATGTCGACGGCGTCCAGCGTTTCCGTCAGCGAGCCGATCTGGTTGACCTTGACAAGGATCGAGTTGGCGGTTTTATCCCGAATGCCGCGCGACAGGCGCTCGGTGTTGGTGACGAAGAGATCGTCACCGACGTGTTGGCACTTGGCGCCGACAAGTTCGGTCAATACCTTCCAGCCGGCCCAGTCGTCCTCCGACATGCCGTCCTCGATGGAAACGACGGGATAACGTGCGACCAGATCGGCCAGGTACTTGGCCATGCCCTGGCCATCGAGCGACTTGCCCTCGCCTTCCAGGTGGTATTTTCCGTCCTTGAAGAACTCGGTCGCGGCGCAGTCGAGCGCCAGCACGATGTCATGGCCGGGCTTGTAGCCGGCCTTCTCGATCGAGGTCATGATGAAGCCCAGCGCCTCGTCGGCGGATTTGAGGTTCGGCGCGAAGCCGCCCTCATCGCCGACATTGGTGCCGTGGCCGGCGTCCGACAACGCCTTCTTCAGCGTGTGGAAGACTTCCGAGCCCATGCGGATCGCGTCGCGGCAGGTGGCGGCACCGACCGGCATGATCATGAATTCCTGGATGTCGATGGGGTTGTCGGCGTGCGCACCGCCATTGATGATGTTCATCATCGGCACGGGCAGCACGTGGGCGTGTGTGCCGCCGACATAGCGGTAGAGCGGCAAGTCACGCTCGTTGGCCGCGGCCTTGGCGACAGCGAGCGAGACGCCGAGAATGGCATTGGCGCCGAGGCGGCTCTTGTTCTTGGTGCCGTCGAGCGCGATCAGCGCGTGGTCGATGCGGCGCTGATCCTCGGCGTCCATGCCGGAGAGCGCGTCGAAGATCTCGCCGTTGACGGCATCGACGGCTTTCAGCACGCCCTTGCCGAGGTAGCGCTTCTTGTCGCCGTCGCGCAGTTCCACGGCTTCATGCGCGCCGGTGGAGGCGCCCGAGGGAACCGCAGCCCGGCCTTGCGCACCGGTATCCAGGATGACGTCGACCTCGACCGTGGGGTTACCGCGCGAATCGAGGATTTCGCGGCCGATGATGTCGACGATGCCTGTCATTGGATTTTCCCCGTGCTGCGGCGTATCAAGTCCTTGTGCATTGCCCGTGCGTTGTAGCGATTAGGCGGCCGGGCGCAAGGGAACATCACATGCCGTCCTATGCCATGGTTGCCATCACGCCCGAAGGCGAGACCTACGCCGATGATGCCGCCTATTACATTGCTTCGAGCAAGGCGCCCGTTGCCTGGTCGGAGCCGAAGTGCCTTGCCGAGGACGAAGCCTACGAGGTGACGTTCGAGTCGGACGCGGAACTCGCCCGCGATATGCGCGACCGGTTGGCGGAAGCCTTCCAGGAATGGCCGCTGGACCTCTGCCTGGTGCCGACCGCTCACCGCCGAAAGCGGCTGCTGATCGCGGATATGGATTCAACCATCATTCAGCAGGAATGCATCGACGAGATGGCCGATGTTCTCGGATTGAAACCCCGCATCTCGGCGATCACCGAACGGGCCATGCGCGGCGAGCTGCCATTCGAGGACGCCCTGCGCGAACGGCTGGCGCTGCTGGCCGGCATCGGCGAAGCGCAGCTTCGAGAAGTGTTCGAGAAGCGTGTGACGCTGATGCCGGGCGCCAAGACGCTGGTAGCGACGATGACGGCCAACGGTGCCCGGACGGCGCTGGTGTCTGGCGGCTTCACGTTTTTCACGTCACGCGTAGCGAAAGCGGTGGGGTTTGCCGAGAACCACGCCAACACTCTTGAAGTGGTCGATGGCAAGCTGACAGGTCACGTCGTCGGTCCGATTCTCGGACGCGAGGCGAAGCTCGCCAATCTGGAGCGGCTGCGCGGCGCGTTGGGATTGGCGTCTGCGGAAACGCTCGCCGTCGGCGATGGCGCCAACGATCTCGACATGATCCGCGCAGCCGGCCTCGGCGTCGCCTACCGCGCCAAGCCGATCGTCGCGAAGGAGGCACACGCGAGCATCACACACGGCGACCTGACGGCGCTGTTGTATTTGCAGGGGTACACGAAGGAGGAGTTTGTCGGGGTGTGAGGCTATGCCGATTTCCGACGAACCCAATAGCGTGGCCGGCGCTTCAAGTTCGCAATCGCTATGATGACGATCGTGTCCCGCTCTATTCGGTAGATGATCCCGTAGGGAAAATCCTTGAAGAGCCACCGCCGGACATCAGGTGCTACCGACGGATGAGCACTCGGAAACTCGACGATTGCCAGAAATCCGACCCGAAGCTCGTCGAGAAACCGATCACCGAGTTGATCCCGATGGCGATCGTACCACCGCGCCGCTCGTAGCATTTCGCGGCGTGCCAGGGGTATCATCCTGAGCTTCAACGTTGGCGTCCGTGCCGCAGCAGTGCCTTGGCGGTATCTAATGCCTCAAGAGCGTCTATCAGTTGTGCGCCGCTTGCTTTGAACTCTACCCAGCGCCGTTCGGCTTCAATAGCCCACGCCTCGTCGATTACGCCCTGATCGTCAATTGACGAGAGCAGCATCTCTGCCAGTGCCTCCCGCTCGTCAGGCGAAAGCTTCCCAGCTTCATCGAAAAGGATTTTGACGCGGGTGTTCATAAAATGAAGATAATCGATAGAGCGGTTACACGCAAATGCGTGGACGTTTGGCAGTCCGGCGGGTCACCGCACGCGCAACAGCGCCCGCACACGTTCCACATACGACGCAGCCAGCGGCTGCAAGCGCGTCCAGGCCTCGTGCGCGCGGTGCTTCAGGTGGAACTTGATCACACGGCCGACGCGCCAGGTGCGTGAGGCGCGGACGCGCTCGACGAGCGCATGTTTCCACGGCATCACGGTATCGTGCAATCTGACGAACCAGCCAAGTTGCATCAGCGCGGGCTGCGTCAGCTGGAAGATGCGCGCCACGATCGCGGTGCCGCCGACCTTGGCGCCGACGAACAGCAGTGTCGCCCAGACGACGTGGCCCTGCGCGATGAGGGCCAGCGCCAGCAGCTTCAGCGGCAACAGCATCAAGCCCGGTAGCGCGAACACGGCGAGTGCCGGATAGGGCGGCAAGCCGCGCACCAGCATTTCGAGGCGCGCGATGGGTGCGTAGCGGGCGAGGCTGGCGATGAGCTGCGCGAGCGGCCGCCAGCCCCATTCCTCGAAGACGATGACAATAGCGAGCAACACCTCGAGCGCGCGCTTAAGGAGCAGGCCAGCCAGCCGAACGACCGGGCGCGACAGGTGGACCATGCGCCGCGCGAAGCGTGCCGCGGCGCTCAAATGCGCGACGGTCTTGCGCAGGCCTTGGCGGCGGCGTTCAGCATTCGATGTCGGTTTCGGGTCGGACATAACGCTGAGCATACTCGCGACGGATTGGGATCACGTTAAGGCGTTGTTTTAGAGCCGCTTTCGGATACCCACGTCTTGCCGGAGCCAAGCTACGCCTGAACGCATCCGGCGCGTGGATGCAGCAACGCGGGCGGATCAAGCGCTACCAAGCCGGCCGGCGGTGATCTTCTCGCCGGCGAGGCGTTTTTCTTCTTCCAGCGCCTTGGCGAGGTTTTCGCGTGCGGCTTCGGCCTGCCGCTGCCTGTTCCAGAGCGACGCGTAGAGGCCGTCCTTCGCCATCAGGTCGCCGTGCGTGCCCTGCTCGACCAGACGCCCCTTCTCCAGCACCAGGATGCTGTCGGCGGAAACGATGGTCGAGAGGCGATGCGCGATCACGAGCGTCGTTCGGTTCTTGGCCACCCGGTCGAGCGCGTCCTGGATCTCCTTCTCGGTGTGGCTGTCGAGCGCGCTCGTCGCCTCGTCGAGCATCAGGATCGGCGGGCTCTTCAGGATCGTGCGGGCAATGGCGACGCGCTGCTTTTCGCCGCCGGACAACTTGAGGCCGCGCTCGCCGACCATGGTCTGGTAGCCATCGGGCAGCGTGCGAATGAAAGTGTCGATCTGGGCGAGGCTGGCAGCCTCCTCGACTTCGGCATCGGTGGCATCGGGCCGACCGTAGCGGATGTTGTAGAGGATCGTGTCGTTGAAGAGCACGGTGTCCTGCGGTACCACGCCGATCGCGGCGCGCAGCGACGCCTGTGTGACGTCACGGATATCCTGACCGTCGATGGTGACGGCGCCGCCGGCGACATCGTAGAAGCGCAGCAGAATGCGGCTGATCGTCGACTTGCCGGCGCCAGAGGGCCCGACGATGGCGACCATCTTGCCGGCCGGCACCTCGAACGAGAGATCGGCGAGGATCTGGCGCTCCGGGTCGTAATGGAAACGCACGTTCTCGAAGCGCACCGTTCCGGCCTTGACGGACAAGTCCTTGGCGCCCGGCCGGTCCGGCACCTCCGGTTGCTGGCCAAGCACATCCATCATCCGTTCGATATCGGTGATGCCCTGCTTGATCTCGCGGTAGACCATGCCCATGAAATTCAACGGGATGAACAGTTGCAGCAGCAGCGCATTGACCATCACGAACTGGCCGACGCTGTTCTGGCCCGTCACCACGGCGTGCGCCGACATCGCCATGCACAAAGTCATCGCGATCGTGAAGATGACGGCCTGGCCGGTGTTGAGCACGGCCAGCGATGTGAACGTTTTGATCGATGACCGCTCGAACAACTCCATCGACTTGTCGTAGCGTTTGGCTTCGCGTTCCTCGGCGCCGAAATACTTGACGGTCTCGTAGTTGAGCAAACTGTCGATGGCCTTGGTGTTGGCGTCGCTGTCGCTCTCGTTCATGGTGCGGCGGATCTGCACCCGCCATTCCGTGGCTTTGATGGTGAAGCCGAGATAGGCGACGATCATCGCCAGCACGACGACGACGTAACGCCAGTCGAACTCGATGCCGAGAACGATCATGACCAGCGCGAACTCGAGTATGGTCGGCACCAGCGTCATCAGCGTCATCCGCGTGATGCTCTCGATGCCATTGCGGCCGCGCTCCAGCACGCGGGTGAGGCCACCGGTCTTGCGCTCGAGATGGAAGCGCAGTGACAAGCGGTGCATATGCTCGAACGTCGACAGGGCGAGCTTCCTCACGGCGTGCATCGCCACCTTGGCGAACAGGCCCTCGCGGGCCTGCGTCAGCAGCACCATGCCGATGCGCGCCGCGCCGTAGACCAGCGTCGCCAGAATGGGCGCACCGATCAGCCAGCCGGCCGTCGTGGCATCCGGGATCTTGCCGCCGGCCGCCGCAACGAGTGCGTCCGTCACCCATTTGAACGTATAGGGCATGCTGACGGTGACGAGCTTCGCCGCCAGCATCAAAGCCAGCGAGACGACGACAGTCCGCTGCAGGTCCGGCCGGTCGCTCGGCCACACGAAAGGTGCCAGCGCGCGGAGCACGCGCCAGTGGCTGGCTTCGGCTGACGTGCTTGGGATGGGCGCCGGTCCGCGGCCAGCCCCGGATGAGGGCGACGCGCCGCCCGGTTCGGTTTTCTGCTGCATGGGTGCGTCTTAGTCCGATCCAACGGGAATGTCATCTCGGGCACGCCTGTCCCCAGGGCACGCCTGTCATCCCGGGCACGGCGGGGTGCACGACATGCGAAAGGGCGCCACGTTCGCTGTGGCGCCCTTGATCAGGCTCTGATCCGAGATCGGCTCAGCCGGGGATGTAGACCCGTTCACACGGCACGATCATATAGTTGGTCTTTTTGTTGGCGGTCTGGATGACGCGGAAACGGCCGCCGTTCCCGTAGTGCTTCTCAGCGATGCGCCAGAGCGAGTCGCCGTACTGCACCACATACCAACCGGGTGCCTGGATGCGGGCACCTGCGCCAGCGCAGGACGTGCTCGCCACTTGCCGTTGACCTTGCCGCTGGGGCTGCGGCTGGTTCGGGCGAACGACGCGGTCCGTGCTGCCCTGCTCGGGCTGCTTTGCTGCAGCCGCGATCTTGGTCTTCGCGGTATCGATTGCGCTCTTGGCGGCGGCCGCAGCCTTTTGCACCTCTTGCACGATCTTCAAATCGGCGCTCCGCTTCTGCGCCGGATTGGTCGCCTGGTCGGCATCCTTGCGGGCCACCCCGACGGCCGTTGCCGCATCAGTCGCCTTCTTCGCCTCGACCTGGGCCTTGGCTTCCGCGGCGCGGCGTGTGTCTGCTTCGCGGAGCGCGATCGTCGCCTGACGCTGCGCCTCGAGCGCCTTGCGGCTCTCGTCTTGCGCTTTCGCCTGGGCCAGGCGCTGGGCTGCGGCTTCGGTTTTCAGGCGTACTTCGTCGGCCGCCTTCTTGGTCGCTTCGTCGGCGCGCATCTGAGCCATGCGACGCTCATTGTCGGCCTTGACGGCCGCTTCCTGGGCGCGCTTGTTCTCGTCGGCGGCGCGGGCGGCTGCTTCCTGTGCGCGCTTGGCGTCGTCGGCGGCCTGCTGCTCGCGCAGCTTACGCTGGTCGGCGGCCTTGGCTTCCTCGGCGATCCGGCGGTTGTCCGTGTCCTTGCGCTGATCATCGAGGCGGCGTACGTCGGTTTGCCGGCGCTCCTCGGCTTCTTTTTCCTTGGCCATGGCCAGATTGCGGGCATCGTTCGTCCGACGCTGCTCAACCTCCGCGCGGCCCTTCATCTCCTCGTCGGCCTTGCGCTTCGCCTCCGCCTGCTTCTGCTCGGCCGCGGCCTTGCCCTGTGCCGCCTGCTGGTCGAATGCCCGCTTCTCCTCGGCGGCCTTTTCCGCGGCCTTCGCCTCGGCGACGCGGCGCGTCTCGTCGGCAGCCTTTTTCGCGTTTTCCTCCGCTGTCCGTCGCGCGGCAAGATCGTCCGCCAGTTTCTTGGTTTCCTCGGTTGTGCGGCGCGTCTCGGCAAGCGCGCGTTCGGTCGCGGCCTTCTGGTCGGCGTCGGCCTTCTTCTGCTGCTCGGCCAGACGCGCCATCTCGGCCCGGCGGGCGTCTTCGGCTGCCTTGGCGACATCCGTCGACGGCTGCGGCGCCGCCGATGGAGCCGGTGCCGGCTGAGCCGGAACCGGCGTCACGGCTACAACCGGGGGCGTCGGCGTTGCTGGTTTCACGGCCGGCGGCGGCACAGTTGCGACAGGCGGCGTTGGTGTCGGCGTCACGGCGGCAACCGGCGGTGTCGGCGCCGGCACTGCAGCCGGCGGCGTCGGCGTTGCGACAGGTGGCGTCGGCGCCTTCGCAGTCACGGTCGGCGCCGGCGTCGGCGTCGTTGGTGCGGGCGTTGGCGCCGGTGTCGCGATTGTCGGCGTCGTCGTTGGCTCGGAAAGCTTCTTGATCACCTCGTCCTGATAGTCCTTCTCGGACCGTTTGAACCAGTTCGTCACCTGATCGACGATACTTTCCTCGGCCTGTGGGGCAGCCGGCGTCGCGACGGGCGGCGTCGACGGTGCAGTCTTCGGTGCCTGCGCTACCGAGGTCGGCGCGGACGGCGCCGGGGCAGGCTGTGCAACGGACTTCGGCGGCTCCTTGGCGGCGGGCGCTGAAGGTACAGCTGGCGTTGCCGGTGCCGATGTCGTGGCCTTGGGAGCCGGCGTCGCTGCAGGTGTACCGCCCTGCGCGCTCTTACGGTCGGTTTCGAGCTTCTTTTGAGCGTCCGTCACCGGATTGGGTGCGTTCGGCTCGGAAAGCTTCTTGATGACTTCGTCCTGGTAATCGCGGTCCGAGCGCTTGAACCACTCGATCACCTGATCGACGATACTCTCATCGGCCGCGGGCTTCGCGGGCGGCGCCTGTGCCAACGCAAGCGTCGGAACAACCAGCAGAACGGCGGTGCCAGCCAGCAACCGCGTTCGAATTGAACGTCTCGCGGACCGCGCGAATTCCTGATCCATCATTGGGGAGGCCTCCTCACACGCCTACATTGTCATTTCGGATTTGTGCTGTCATTTCGATGAATTGTCCATCACAGCTCCGAAACGACCTAAACTCCAGCACTCAAAGTTAATCAATTCTTGGCGCAATTGCCAACCTTGTTCGCGCGGCGGCAGCGGAAATCGGCGCAAGGGTTAACAGCTCCGTGCGCCTGCAGGCCCTTCGCCGCAATTTGGCTCCACTGGGCTCCGTAACCTTCCGTCCCGGGCGCATCCGGAAAGTCACCTCATAACAAGAAGAATTGGATAATCTCCCCGTCAGGGGACAGGACGCAACCGAGATCCAGCACAATGCAGAAGCTTCAGCCGCAGACGAAGACAAAGAAGAAGACCGCGAGCCGGGCAAAGTCGGCACCCGCCAGCAAGCTCGCCAGCATTTGCGTGTTCTGTGGCTCAGGTCCGGGCAAAAATCCGGCTTATGTCGAGGCGGCCCGCACGCTCGGCCGCGCCATGGCCGAAAACGGGATCCGGCTGGTCTACGGCGGTGGCAGCCTCGGTTTGATGGGCGAAACCGCGAAATCGGTTCTGGCGCACGGCGGCAAGGTCACCGGCATCATTCCAGCGTTCCTGTCTGAAAAGGAGCGCATGCTGCGCGACGTCGACGAGCTGATCGTCACCGAGGACATGCACGAACGCAAACGGCTGATGTTCGAGCGTTCGGACGCGTTCGTGGCACTCCCCGGCGGCATCGGCACGCTCGAAGAACTCGTCGAGCAACTGACCTGGGCACAGCTCGGCCGGCACGACAAGCCGATCATCCTGGCGAACATCGACGCCTTCTGGGACCCGTTCACGGCGCTGCTCGCACACATGCGGTCGGATGCCTTCATCCGTCCCGGCCTCGAGGTGCGATTCCAGGTAGTCAAGACAGCCGCTGAGATCGTGCCGGCAATCCGGACGGCCGTCGACGGCGGTGCAGGATCCAACGTATCGAAAGATCTACCGGAAAGGTTTTAAGGGGAGCGCGGCGGTTCGCGCATCTCGTCCGCATCCCAAAACAGCAACGCCAAATGGCGCGATCCGGTCCGGACGCGCCATTCGCAATTCCGGAGATGCTCGCTCAGGTCTGTTCGGCCGGTTCCGCCGAAAGATCGGCCTCATCGCCGCGCGCCAGCCACTCCGACATCAGCGCGTCGCGGGCCATCAGCAGCGGCGTCGCGATCGGCCCGTAGACCGGCATCAACGGGTGCGCGGTGCCCCATTCGGCAGCCTGCCAGAGAACTCGGCCTTGCTGGGGATCACCAGCGAGATCGGTTGCGATCCGCTGCAGCTGATCCGTGATTTCGTGCTCGATTGCAATCAACGATGCTTTGCGCGACATGTCCGCCCCCAAGTCCAGGACTGCATGATCGCTCGGGTATGCTTAACAAATCGTCACCAGGCTTGCGGATATCTGAGACGGTGTCGCTCGGCAACAGGCGCCGATCAGTGCAACGTGTTGAGCACGCAACCAGGGCGGTTCTTCACCTGCCGCGTCGCCTCGGCATGGGTATCGGCGACCAGCAGCGGCATGCCGGCATCCGAGACGACGATGAAGACCTTCGTGTGCGGCGGCAGCCCGCGGATGAACGGGAAGCGCCGCTCCGCGACCTCGGACATCATGGCGGTGATGAAAACGTTGGCTGCGGACGTGGCGTTGGTCGCAAGTGGCATCGGAACTCTTACTCGTACACTGGTCCAGGGCGCTCTCGCAGCGCCAATATCCGGTGATAACCCGGAGCGCTGCACCAAAGCCTTTAACGTGCCGCAGCATCGAAAGTCATGGTCGATGCTCCATTCACGCTCTTGTCATTTCGGAACAGTCGCCAGCGCTCCGTCGGCGCCATCTGAACGGTCGCGCCGATTTGGGGCGAGCGCGTTGCGCAACCGGGCCCAAACATCGCCAGCGGCCAAGCGGTTGGGGCGGACGTCATGGCGCCGTTAGTTCAACGCGATCAAACGCGCCTTGTCAGTGAGGACAAACATGCGGCCACCCGCGACGATCGGCGCGGAATACACCGGCGCGCCCAGATCCTGCTGGCCGTCCGGCTTGCCGGTCGCCGCATCGACGCCGAGCAACTGGCCCTTGTTCGATGTCAGCCAGAGCTTGTTCCCGGCCACGACGGGTCCAGACCACGTCGTCGCGTTGGGCAGCTTGGTCGTGTAAAGGATCTTGCCTTCGCGCCGGGTGATGGCCATCAGCTGGCCGCTCGTGTCGACGACGAACACCATGTCACCGGCCACGGCTGGCGCTTGGATGCCCGGCACGTTCAGCGACCAGAGCCGCTCGCCGGTGCGCGCGTTTGTTGCAATCATGCGGCCCGAATGGCCAACTGCGAACACGATGCCGGCATCGATCGCGGGCCGTCCGGCATCAGTCATGGAGCCGAGCGACGACGACACCCGCGTGCGCGCAAGGGACTCGCTCCAAAGCTGCTGCCCGTCGGCGAGCCGCAACGCGATGATGTCACCGGAAGGGAACGGTACAACGACGACATCGCCATCGACTGCCGGAGTGGCGTTGGCGAGAATGGCGGCCTTCTCGGGCAGGCCTTGATGCTTCCATACCTCGCTACCGTCATCCCCCGAAAGCGCATAGATGATGCCGTCGGCGCAGACAACGATGACCTTGCCACCGGCCGTCGTTGGCGCCGTACGCATCGGCGAGCTCAAATTCTTTTCCCACAGCTTCTTGCCATTGGAACTGTCGAGCGCGAAGACGTAGCCGAAACCAGTTGCCGCATAGACGCGGCCGGCATCCGCGGCGAGACCGCCGCCGTAGCCCTTCTCGGGGCGTTCCTTGTCGGGCACCACGGACGCGCGCCAGACCTGCTGGCCGGCGGCGGAGAACGCCGTCACACGACCGGCCGTATCGAGCGTCAGGACGCGCCCGTCGGCGACGATCGGGCCGGCCGTCAGGCGCCCGGTCTTAGTCGTGCCCTGGCCGGCGTCGGCGCTCCAGACTTGTTTGACGTTGGCCGCGAGGGCCAAGTGGCCCGGTGCATTGTTGGCTGTGCCGCCCGGCTGTGACCAAGCATCGTTGGTACGGGCGGCGGGCAGCACGATCGGCTTGTCCGCTGCGGCGACATCGAGGCCGGCTTTGTTTTCGGACAGCGCAACCGGGATGCGCTTGCCCGGTAGCGGCACCTCTTTTTCGGCGAACGGATTGAGATCCTGGATGCGCGGCAGCTGCATGCCATCGGAGCAACCACCAGCGAGCACGGCCACCACGAGCGCAGTAGTCCTCAGCGCCTGCCTGCTGCATCCAGCCATATTTGCTTCCCCGTTACTTCTTTTTCGGCACCGACATGTTCGGCTGTGCCGGTGATGTAGCGTTGCCTTGCGGCTTCTCGGTGGCAGACTTCGCCGGCTCTGCCTTGGCGGCTTCAGCGTCCGTCAGGAGCGCCAGCATCAGCATGGCACGTTCCGTCACCGACGGCGGCGTCAAGCGGTCGCCGAGCGTCTGCTCGAAGTGCTTGCGCGCCTCGTCGGCCTTGCCGGCTTTGTACGCCGCGAGGCCGATTGCTTCGCGTGCCATGGCCCGCCACGGCGACGAATCAGCCAGCAAAGGCGTGAGCCGATTCTCCATCTCGGTCCAGTCCGCGGTGTCCAATCTCAACATCGCAGCTTGCAGCGCAGCGTAATCGCGCAACAATTGATCGACCTTGCCGTCTTTCGCGAGGGCGTCGAACAGCACCAACGCCTCGTCAGGCTTGCCGGCCTTGATCCGGGCGTTGGCGACTTGCAGGCGGGCCAGGGTCTGATAGCCGGCGGCGCCACCCTTCGCGATCTCCTCGAACTGCTTGATGGCGTCATCGGTCTTGCCGGCGGCAATCAGCTGCGTCGCGGCTTCGAAGCGGGCGCCGGCAGACTCGATTCCGGCGATACGGCGGCTCTCCCAGTATTTGTAGCCGCCGATGCCCGCCAGCAGCAGAACCGCCGCGCCGACGATGAACATGCCGTAGCGCTGCCACAGCTTCGCCAGCTGCTCGCGCCGCAGCTCTTCGTCGACCTCGCGCAAAAATGTGTCGGTACGATCGACCATGGGACCCTGCTCACTCCAGTGCGGGCAGCTTCACTGGCACTGGCCAGCGGCGCCCAAGTGGTTGCATAGCCTCATGCTATAGCCGTTCATTTGCGGTGATGTAAGCGCTTGCGGCCGCCGTCCACCGAGCAATGGCGCCGCAGGAGGCTCCTGCTCCTGCATTTCCGGCGTTTCAGAGACGGTGAACGCCGCCACAAACGGTCAGGCAATCAGGCGAACGCCGATCAATGCCGCATGCCCCCACTTCAGGAACAGGCCGTAGAGAACAAGTCCGCCGACGACTGCGATGACATCGTTCATCGACGAACCGCCCTTGAGCGCACCCTGGCCCGCCGCCTCCCGATGCTTCAGCGAAATCCGGTCGAATACCGCCCAGGCCAGCATCCCGCCGAACAGCAGGAGCGAAGCTGAATCACCCCTGACCAGCAGATGCGCGGCAGCCCAGATCTTGACGGCGAGCAGCATCGGGTGACGGACTGCGGTCTTGATCCGGCCCGGCAGGTAAGCCGCCAACAGCAGTGGAAAGACGGGCAGCATCAACGCCATCGTCGCGTGCCGCCCCCAGGACGGCGGGCTCCAGAGCTGCGGGTTCTTGCCCGGCATCATCTGCGCTTTGTGGTAGCCGAGCACGATCAGCACGAGACCACCCAGCGCGACCACCGAGTAGACGCCCTTGTAGGCGGTCTCACCATAGCGGCGGATCAGACCCTGGCGGAGATCGACCTGGGTGGTGAGCAGATGTATGCCGGTGAACACAAGCATTCCGAGCAAAAGCGGGAGCATGGGCGATTTGGTCCTCGATGGCACGTTTTGCCACGATTGTGGGCGCCCGGAACGACGCCGGCAATACCGAACTCGACCTGGACCCAAACTGTGCCCCGAGTGCCACGGACCGGCGCGATAATATGTTTTTGGCCGTGCAAATGATCTCAGGTGTCATCCCGGCATTGATTGCCGGGACCCATCGCGGCAAGGCCTCGAGCGCTAGGGTTTCTTGCACAATGGGTCCCGGGACGAGTTCCGGGATGACACGCTGGGTGTTGCGTCGCGGCAAACTGAATGGCTGTCAGCCACGCTAAAGCCTGGACCTGCCCTTGCCAATCCCCAGCTGCCTGTGCGAACTCAGCCGGCAAACGTCGATCCTGAGTTGGGATTCGCTCCAGTTCCGGTGCCCTGTCCGCGTCCGGCGCCGCAATGCTGAAACGCCCAGGAAAGCGGACAAGCGCCATGGCCTCTCCCCGCGATCTTTTTGGAAACACCGCACAAGATATGTCCGATAAAACCGCCCGCCGTGCCAAGCCGGTCGATGCTTCCGAGAGCTACACCGCCGCCGACATCGAGGTGCTGGAAGGGCTCGAACCCGTGCGCCGCCGCCCCGGCATGTACATCGGCGGCACCGACGAGAAGGCGATGCACCACCTCTACGCCGAGGTGCTCGACAATGCCATGGACGAGGCCGTCGCCGGTCACGCCACCTGGATCGAGGTGCGCCTCGAAGCGGACGGCTTCCTCACGGTGATCGACAACGGCCGCGGCATTCCGGTCGACCCGCACCCGAAGTTCAAGAACAAGTCCGCCCTTGAAGTCATTATGTGCACGCTGCACTCGGGCGGCAAATTCGACGGCAAGGCCTACAACACCTCCGGCGGCCTGCACGGCGTCGGCGTCTCCGTCGTCAACGCGCTCTCGGAAACCTGCGAGGTCGAGGTCGCGCGCGGCCAGCAACTCTATCGCATGGTGTTTTCGCGCGGCCTGCCGCAAACCAAACTCGAGAAGCTCGGTTCCATCATGAACCGGCGCGGCACCAAGGTGCGTTTCACGCCGGACGAAAAGATCTTCGGCAAGAACTGCGCCTTCAAGCCGGCCATCTTGCACAAGATGACGCGCTCGAAGGCGTATCTGTTCGGCGGTGTCGAGATCCGCTGGTTCTGCGCCAAGGAACGCATCACCGACGAGACACCGCAAGAAGCCGTGTTCCATTTCCCCGGTGGCCTCAAGGATTTCCTGATTTCGCGCATAGAGGGGCAGTCGCGCGTCACCAAGGACCTGTTCTCGGGTCGCATCGAGAAGCCGAACGGCCACGGCACCGTCGAGTGGGCGATCTGCTGGATCGGCGACGAGGATGGTTTCCTCAACTCCTACTGCAACACCATTCCAACGGGTGAAGGCGGCACGCACGAGAACGGCCTCAGGAACGCGCTCTCCAAGGGACTGCGCGAGTTCGGTGAGCGCGTCGGCAACAAGAAGGCGACGCAGATCACGGCTGAGGACGTGTTCGGCACGGCGGCCGGCTTGCTCTCGGTGTTCATCCGCGAGCCCGAGTTCCAGGGCCAGACCAAGGACAGGCTCGCGACGGTCGAAGCCACGCGCATTGTCGAGAGTTCCGTGCGCGACGCGTTCGACCACTGGCTGACCGACACGCCGCAGCAAGCGACGAAGCTCTTGGAATGGGCGATCGATCAGGCCGAGGATCGCCAGCGCCGGCGCAAAGAGAAGGAAATTTCGCGGCAGAGCGCGACGCGGAAGTTGCGCCTGCCGGGCAAGCTCACCGATTGCTCGTCGACGTCGGGCGACACCGAGATCTTCCTGGTCGAGGGTGACTCCGCCGGCGGCTCCGCCAAGTCCGCGCGCGATCCGAAGACGCAGGCGATCCTTCCGTTGCGGGGAAAAATCCTGAACGTCGCCAGCGCGACCTCGGCGAAGCTGTCGCAAAACCAGTTGCTGTCGGATCTGATCACGGCGCTCGGCTGTGGCACCGGCACCAAGTACCGCGACGACGACCTGCGCTATGCCCGCGTCATCATCATGACCGACGCCGACGTCGACGGCGCCCACATCGCGACCTTGCTGATGACATTCTTCTACCAGGAGATGCGCGAGCTGATCGAGAACGGCCATCTCTATCTGGCGGTGGCGCCGCTGTTCAAGCTGACGCACGGCGGCAAAACGCTCTATGCCCGCGACGAGAAACACCGCCAGCACCTGACCAAGACCGAGTTCCCAGCCAACGCCAAGGTCGAGATCGGGCGCTTCAAGGGGCTCGGCGAGATGAACGCGTCGCAGCTGAAAGAGACGACGATGAACCCGAAGCTGCGTACGCTGCTGAAGGTCGAGATCGCGGAAGCCGACCGCGAGGCGCTCGCCGACAGCGTCAACACGTTGATGGGCACCAAGCCGGAATTGCGCTTCCGCTTCGTGCAGGACCGCGCCGCGTTCGCGCGCGATTTGGATATTTGAGTCGGGGTGGCACTCGACCGCTGTACGCCCGCTTTACTCCTGGCCGACCATAAGCTCAGCGGGAGCGGCAGCAGCGGCGAAGCCGCTTTACGCTGCCGTGCCCGACGTTGCCGGCGTGCTCACGCGGCCAGCCTTTGGTTGCCGCAGCGCCTTGCTCCACGTCCAGCGGCGGCCGTAGTTGAGACCCGGCTCCTCAGCAATTTTGTAGAGGACCCAAGCCACACCGACGGCCACCGGCAGCGTCAGCAGTGAAACGCCGAACTGCTCCCAGGACGCCAGATCTGGGCGAGCCCCCAAAAGCACGCCGTGCATCAGGCCGAGCACCGCCAGATGCGTCAGATAGATGCAATACGACATGTGACCGAAGAAACTCAGAACCGGGCTCTCGAAGCGTCGCGCCTCGGGCACACCACGAACCAGCCCAAGAATGAACGCGGCCATGCCGATCGCTAGAAACGTCGTGCCGAAGGTCGCGAACCAGGCCGCCCCGCCCGCAGCCTGGCAAAGCCCAGCCGCGAGCAACGCCACGAGCGGTGTCACGCGCAGCGCCACATCGTAGCGTTCCCAGCCGATGCCGTCGGTCTTGATCAGCGCCGCGGCGATCAGACCCGCGATCAATGTATCGGCAACGGAAAGCAGCAGAACGCGCCCGGTCAACGGCGACCACAGTTCAAAATGGAATACCAGGATCCGGAAACCGAGTGAAACGACGGCCAGAGCAATCAATCCGGGCAACAGGTAGCGCCGGGGCGTCAGCAGGATCGCGGTCGGCGCAATCAGGTAGAAATGTTCCTCGATCGCCAGCGTCCAGGTCGGCGCTAGCCAATGCGGGCCGATGTGCCCGGCGTGGATCATGTAGAAGTTCTGGGTGAAGGTTGCGTAGGTCCAGAACGGAAAGGCCTCGCCGATGTTCGTCCATTCATGATGCCCGATCGCTGCATAGATGGCGAAGATCGCGATCAGCACGACGAAGCATGCCGGCATCATGCGGCAGAACCGGCGGACGTAGAACACGGCCATGAAATTCTGGTGCACCTGCTTTTCCAGGATCAGGCGCCCGATCAGAAACCCGCTCAGGACATAGAAGCCGATCACGGCGACCCAGCCGAACATCATGCCGCGCAGCCCGTTCGGCAACTCGCCGAAATAATGCGAGAACACGACCATCAGGGTCAGCAGGCCGCGAAAGCCGTCGAGCGCGGTGATGCGGCCGTCGAGCGTGCGCCCGACCTCAGGTTGTGCTGAACCGGCCGATGTGGCTGCAGATCGAAGCATGTGCGCCCCCTGACTATGAGCGCCAAACGCTAATGCAGCAGCGTGAACGAATGGTTAGCGGGCGGGTCTGAGGCAAGCGGCCTGCGGCAACGAGGGGCTGCTCGCCCCTCGCGCTCCCTCGGCAGGGGCTTGCCCCTGCACCCGCTTGAATTGAACTGGATTTTGCACCGGCATTTGTTTGGCCGGCGAGCCCGGAGCACGGCGAGCCACATGCAGAAAGCTGTGCACCGACCCAAGCTGCCACACTATGACGACACGAGAATCACTTGAAAAGCGGCCCGAGACTTGGAGGGCCCATGATCGCCTACCTCACAATCGTCACGACTGCATTTGCTGCCATGGCGGGCGCGCCCTGGTGGGTCGCCGTTGTCTGCGGTTGCCTGTTGGCGCTGATCTCGATCACCGAGCAGCAGAAGCTCGCCGCCCGCTTCGAGGCGATCGGCGCCACGCACGTCCTGTCGGCAGCCGGCATCGCCAGCCTCGGCAACGGGATGATGGCTGGCGGGGC
>JANLQP010000079.1:0-40838 GCA_031367895.1 Hyphomicrobiales bacterium | reverse complement strand
TCAAAACTCTCGAGCTGACCGGCCGCCAAGTGTATCGCACCGTCGGCATGGCCTGGAGAAAGTCATCGGCACGGCACACCCACTACGAGCAGATCGCCAAGCTCTTCGCATCGGTGATCAAACGGGATTTCAGCGATTTCGCCGTCACATGAATATTCTCTGGCCGACGGCTGCCCAAGAGCGCGGACAATCTCGGCCGAACCGTCGGAGACCTTAAACTCGCGCGCACCAAAGTCGAAATGCCCAACGAGCATCGAAATCATACCCAACGCGTATTGGCGTTTTGCACAGCGATCGGGAGGTTTCGGCCTCGCGAGTTTGTGATCCAAATTCGTCGATCGCGGCACGCCAACCACCGATCGTGACACGTAACTAGAACATCATGGAGTCGATTGCTCCATGTACGTGCGCCAAACGCCTGGATGCATCTGTCGAGCTGTTGCGGCAGGCCCTGGTTGCGCCTCGCTTTGATGCCGATGCGGTCGAGCGCGTCCGCCGGCAGCGGATTGCCGATATCGAACTTGCAGACAACGAGCCGCGTAGCATTGCCTTCAATCGCTGGTACGCCGCGTCGTTCCCCGACCACCCGTACGGCCGGCCGATCAATGGCACGACAGCCACGTTGCGTTCGATCTCGATCGACGAGATCAGAGAACAGCATCGGCGACTGCTGGCTCGCAATGTTCTTCGCGTGGTCGTTGTCGGCGATATCGATCCGTCCGGCGCAAGCCGCCTCCTTGATCGCATCTTCGCCGCGCTACCGGCGCAGACCACGCAACAAACCGTGCCCAAGATCGACCCGATCCATCTCGTCAAGCCGATCGTCGGCGCTACTGGCCGATAGTTCCCAACCGTCACGCTCCAATTGGTACTCATGGAACTGCATCAGATCAGATACTTCCTCGCGGTGGTTGAAAAACTGAACTTCACCCGGGCCGCAGAAGTCTGCAATGTCACTCAGCCGTCGCTGACTCGGGGTATCCGTAAGTTGGAAACGGATCTGGGTGGTCTCCTGTTCGAACGAAAATCAGCTGGTATTGAATTGACTGAACTTGGGCGCTCATTGCTGCCGAGCCTGCAGAGCGTCGACAGTGGCATCGGCACGGCTGTCGAAATCGCGCGGAACATGCGGCAAACCAAGAAGCGACGCCTGCGACTGGGATTGGCTTGCACGCTTGGACCACAACGGTTGATCGATGTTGTCCAGCGGCTCAGCAAGCGGCTCCCGGAGCTCGAACTCTTCCTGATGGAGACAAAATCCTCGGACATCGTTGAACGGTTGTTGGCTGACGAAATCGATGTTGGTGTTGCATGCCAGCCGAACTACCCCGAGGAGGTCGCCGCAACCCCGCTCTTCAGCGAGCGCTTCGGGGTGGCTTTCCCGCCAGGCCATCGCTTTCAGGCCCTCGTTGAAGTGCCACTGGACGAGGTCATCAACGAGAGTTACGTGGAACGCCTGAATTGCGAATTCGACGACTACTTCGCGTTGCGTTTCGGTGACCGGCCGTTTCCCCTCGATATACGATTTTCCAGCGAGCGTGAAGATTGGGTTCAGGCGTTGATTTTGGCAGGCCTCGGCGTTTCATTCGTTCCCGAGGGGCTGCCGCTACAACCGGGCATCCTGATGCTGCCGATCTGCCAGCCGGAAATGCAGCGAGATGTCGCATTGTTGACAGTTCGCGGACGGCCGCACTCCATTGTGATCGATAGCTTCATGCGCATTGCGGCGACGCACAAGTGGTAACCCAATCAGCTCACGCTAGATCGCAACGATAGCAACAGACCCGCCACCACCACCTCAATCCACAATCGCCTGCAGCACCAATCCCCGCAGCAATTGCCGATACCGCAGGCGCATCTGCCCTGGCGCTGCGGCCATGAACACCACGGCCATGTCTTCGACGGGGTCGATCCAGAAGTAGGTGCCGTAGACGCCCGACCAGTAATAGTCGCCGGGCGAGCCCAGCTGGGCAGCTATGCCCGCGCCCTTGCGCACGGCGAAGCCCAGGCCGAAGCCGTAGCCGTTGCAGGCCGGGTCCATCGTCGTGATGCGGTTCTCGATTTCGGGGCCGAGATGATCGGCGCGCATCAGTTCCACCGTCTTGCGGCCGAGGATGCGCGTTGACCCGAGTTCGCCGCCGTTCAGAAGCATCTGCGTGAAGCGGAGATAATCCGCCGCCGTCGAGACCGCGCCGCCGCCGCCCGACTCCCACTTCTGCACATCGCCGGTCGCGTGGTGCACCGAAATCGCCTGCCCGGTGATCGGGCAGTGGCTCAGCGCCTGCGCGTAGCGGCCGGCGTTCTCCGCGCCCAAATCGAAGCGCGTGTCGACCATGCCGAGCGGCTGCCATAGCCGGTCCTTCAGGAAGGCGCCGAGCGTCTGCCCCGTGATCGCCTCGACGATGTGGCCGAGGATGTCGATCGAGAAGCCGTACTCCCACACCGTACCCGGCTGCCAGAGCAGCGGCACCTTGCCGATCGCATCGAGGAATTCGTCGCGGCCCATCTTCACCGCCGCCGACACCGACGACCCCGGATAGGCCTTGTAGGCAGCACCCGCCCCACGATCGCGGTATGTCAGGCCCGACGTGTGCCGCAGCAGGTCCTGCACCGTCATCTCGCGCTCGGCCGGCACCAACTCCAGGGTGGAGGTCGTCGGCGACTTCGCCACCTTCATGTTGGCCATTTGCGGCAGGAACTTCGACACGGGATCGCCGAGCAGCAGGCGGCCTTCCTCGTGCAGGATCATGATCGCGACCGAGGTCATCGGCTTCGTCATCGAGGCGATCGAGAACACGGCGTCGGCCCACATCGGCTGCGCCTTCGCCTTGTCGCGCATGCCGACCGCCTCGAGGTAGGCGATCTGGCCCTTGCGCGCGATGCCCACGACCGCGCCCGGGATCAGCCCTGCCGCGATGTCGCGCTCCAAAGCTTCCCGGATGCGGCCGAGCCGGCCGCTATCGAGGCCGACATCCTGCGGGTCGGTCCGCTGCAACGAGAAGGCAGTGTCAGCTCGGCTTGCCATGGGGTCCCTCGATGGTTCGTGGCGATTTACCGGATTCCATAGCAGACGGCGCAGCGGGCGGCCAAGGGTTGGGCGCCGACTTTGTGAATCGGGACGTCGTGAACTCGGGACGTCGTGAGTTTGTGAATGCGTGATTTCGTGACGCTGGCTGCAACTCACGCACTCACGCACTCACGACAACTCTGCCTCACATGCGCCCGCTGCGGACGTCATCTTCCGGATTGGCGCTGATCTTGTGCACCGCGAGGTCGGCGCCTTCGCGCTCCTCGTCCGGCGTCAGCCGCAGCCCCATGGTCATGTCGACGAGCGAGTAGACGATGAAGCCGCTGATCAGGCCCGCCGCCGCGCCGATCACGCTGCCGACCAGCTGCGACATGAAAGTGACGCCGCCCATGCCGCCGAAATTCTTGAGGCCGAAGATGCCGCAAGCGATGCCGCCCCAAAGCCCGCACAGACCATGCAGCGGCCACACGCCCAGCACATCGTCGAGCTGCCACTTGTTGGTCATCACCTGGAACATCTGCACGAAGATGACGCCGGCCACCGCGCCGGTGATCAACGCGCCGACGGGGTGCATGACGTCGGAGCCGGCACAGACGGCGACCAGTCCTGCAAGCGCGCCGTTATGCACGAAGCCCGGGTCGTTCTTGCCGATCCAGAGCGCCGACAGGATGCCGCCGCACATGGCCAGTAACGAGTTCATGGCAACGAGGCCCGAGACCGACTTCAGTGTCTGCGCGCTCATCACGTTGAAACCGAACCAGCCGACGCACAGCATCCACGAGCCCATGGCGAGCCACGGAATTGACGACGGCGGCGATGCCATCGAGCGGCCCGACGCGTAGCGGCCCATCCTCGGCCCGAGCTTGTAGACGGCCGCCAACGCCGCCCAGCCGCCGAAAGCGTGCACCACGATCGAGCCGGCGAAGTCCTTGAACTCGGCGCCGAGCTTGGCCGCAAAGAATTTTTCTTGCAGCCCCATGTTCTTGTTCCAGGCGATGCCTTCGAACAGCGGATAGCAGAGGCCGACGATCAGGCCGGTTGCGACGCACTGCGACCAGAAGCTGGCCCGCTCCGCGATGCCGCCCGAGATGATCGCCGGCACGGCCGCCGCGAACGTAACCAGGAAGAAGAACTTGACGAGGCTGAGGCCCTGGCCGTCGAAGCCCTTGCCGGCGACGCCGCCCGTGATCGTCTCGGCGCCGGTCATGAAGGTGATGCCGTAGGCGATCCAGTAGCCGACGAAGAAGTAGCAGAGCGTCGAGATCGCGAAGTCGACCATGATCTTGCACAGCGCGTTGACCTGGTTCTTGTGCCGGACCGTGCCGACCTCCAGGAACGCGAACCCGCCGTGCATGGTGAACACCAGAATGGCGCCCATCAACAGAAAGAATACGTCCGCACTCGTTTGCAGTTGCTCCATCGCCCCCGTCTCCCGTCCCCTTTTGCCTGCCGGATCGGCAGCCGCCCACAGATCGAGCAACTTGATACCGAATTGAGCATTTTGATCAAGCGGCGCGCCTCGGCGTCACGGAGAAAAGTTTTATGATGTTATTTCATGCACGTGAAGCGGGGGGCTTAGAAAAAACATTGCGCGGAATATGCCTGTATTTTAGGCGATCTGCATAATCTTTGCGCGGTGCTCCCGAGATCGAGGTCGACGTCGATAAACACGCTGCTATGGCTCAAAAATCCAGATCGGCGTAATGCAGCGGAGGCGGCACGCCCGTTGCCCGGTCCGACAGCAACGGCCGGAACGAGGGCCGCGATTTCAACCGCACGTACCATTCGCGCACCGCTTGATGCCGGTCCCAGGCGATCTCATCGAGATAATCGAGCACCGAAAGGTGCGCGGCGGCAGCAATGTCGGCGAAGCTCATGTCGTCGCCGGCGAGCCATCGGCGTTGATCGACGAGGTAGCCGAGATAGCTCATGTGGTAGCGCAGGTTCGCCCGCAGTGCCCGCACCAGCTCCTGGTCCGGCGGGCGCGGTACCAGTTCCGGTCGCATGCGGGTGTAGAGCTTCTCGCGTAGCAGCTCCCGCGTCACCTCGAAGTCGAGCTTCTTGTGGAACCAATCCACGAGCCGGCGAACCTCCGCCCGGTCGTCGGCGGTGCCTGGAAATGGATCGGTCACGCGGTCATCCGCCGGCGCCCGGCGAGCCAGCTCGCCCAGATACTCCGAGATGGCATAGCAGCCCGACAGGACCACACTATCGCCGAGCTCGAGCACGGGCAGATCACCCGCCGGATTGAGCGCCAGGAACTGTGGACGCCAGGCCCAGGGTTGCTCCTCCGCCAACGCCACGTCCATATCCAGCTCGGCCAGCAGGATGCGGACCGAACGGGAATGGGGGCAGAACTGGAAGTGTGTGAGCTTGCTCATTAATCCGAGACTTGATCAGGGTTGGAGGCGCAGTCCGCGCACAAGAGAACGCTGATTCGTCGGAACTACGGCAAGTCCATTTCACGCACCTCGGCTGCATGAGAATCCTGCTAGAGAGCCGTCCCAGAACAGCGACCCCAGAACAGCGGCCCACACGCCGCGATTTAACCTTCCAAGGAGCCCCAATGTCCATCCTGCATGCCATCCTGCTCGGCATCATCGAAGGCATCACGGAGTTCCTGCCGATCTCGTCGACCGGACATCTGGTGCTTGCCGACCGGTTCCTCGGCCTGACCTCGACCGGCACATTCAAAATTCTGATCCAGCTCGGCGCCATCCTCGCCATCATCACGGTCTATTTTGCCAAGCTCTGGAAAATCCTCATCGATCTGCCGCGCGATCGGCGCACGCAGTTGTTCGTGCTGGCGATCTTCCTGGCCTTTCTGCCGGCCGCGTTCGTCGGCGCGACGTTTCACAAACTGGTCAAGTCGATCCTGCTCGAAAGCCCGATGACCGTGTGCATCTCGCTGATAGCAGGCGGCATCATCCTGCTGATCGTCGACCGCTGGACCTTGAAGCCCGTCTATCACGACCTGATGGACATCCCGCCGTTGAAGGCGCTGGCTATCGGCGCTTTTCAATGCCTGGCGCTGGTGCCGGGCGTCTCGCGTTCTGGCTCGACGATCGTCGGTGCCATGCTCCTCGGCGTCGACAAGGTCAGGGCCGCCGAATTCTCGTTTTTCCTGGCGATGCCGACGATGGCGGGCGCGTTCGTCTACGATCTCTACAAGAGCCACAATGAGATCACGGCCTCGGTCGGCACCTCGATTGCCATCGGTTTCGTGGTGTCGTTCATCGTCGGCGTGTTCGTGGTCAAGTATCTGCTCGACTTCGTCGGCCGCCACGGATTCGCGCCGTTCGCATGGTGGCGCATCATCGTCGGCGGTCTTGGCCTCGGCGCGTTGCTGGCGACGGGCGGTTGAACAACGCCAATGTTCAGATGGGCTGGATCAAGCCGGCTTGAGGGCACCGTCGGTGGGCTGATCCGTCCTCGCCGTCGTCGCGGCGGCAGCAGGGATCGGCGGCGGAGCCGGCGCCGCTGCTGCGGGCGGAGCGGCCTGCAGGACGGCCGGTGTCGCTTGCATTGCTGGCTGGACCGGTGCCGGAGCCTGCTGAACGGCAACCGGCGCTCGCCCGGACGCTGCAACTGGAGCGGGTGCTGGTGCTAGAGCTGGAGCTGGAGCTGGAGGAGCGGGAGCTGCAGCTGCAGCCTGTGGCCTCGGCGCGGCTGGCCGCGGTGGCAGCGAGGCCTGCGGAGCGGAGGCCGGCGCCACTTGCGGCGCGCTCGGCTGCATCGACGGATTGGCAACCGCCAACCGTTGCAGCACTTCGTTGGCCAGAGCGCGGATCGCAGCGCCGATTTCACCTGGATACTTGGCCGCGAACGACCGTTCCTCGTCGCTGTAGCGTGCCGAATGCTGGATGGCGTTCAAGCGCGGCAGCACGGCGTTGAAGCAGCGGTTATCGACGTTCTGCGCCAGCCAGCGATGGTACTCGTCATCGGCCGGCGAACTGCGATCCTTCATATTGACGACGACGCCCATGTTCTCGGCAAAGCCCATTTCCGGGTTCAGCTGCCGGAAGCGATGGAACACGTCGAGGCCACAGACCGAGATGTAATCGGGCTTCGTCGGCGAAATGTGGAAATCCGCCTCGCGGAGCCAGCATTCAGTCAGCACCGAAAGCCCCGGCGGACAGTCGATCAGCACCACGTCGAACACGATCCGGGCGCGCGACAAGAGCCCGCCGATAGAGGAGCGCAACCGCGCGTGTTGCGCTTCCTTCGAAACCTCACGCTCGAACAGCGTGAGTTGCATGTCGGAGGGCATCAGATAGACGGTCTTGGCGTCGTCGACGTCCGAAACGCCGCCGACCACGAAGTCCGTCCATTCCGCCGGCGCATCGCGCAACACCGCGCCAACGAGGTAGTCGACGATTGTCCGGCCGCCCGATTGCAGGTTGCGCAGGCTTGCCGTCGACATCAGCATGGCGGACACGCTGGCCTGCGCGTCGGAGTCGATCACCAGCACGTTCTTGCCGTGGTAGGCGGCGAGGGTCTCGGCGATCGACAGGACGATCGTCGATTTACCGACGCCGCCCTTCGTGTTCATGATGGCAATCGTATTGCGCATTCCGCCTCGACCCCTCGCCCACAACGTCCGCGCCCAGCGACCGTTTGCACGATCAAGGACCTCGCGACATCCACCCACTTTGACCTAGCTCTGCCCCCCGACTGTGGCAAAGTCAGGGTTCCCCCTCACTTCCCCTTGAAAAACGGTTTCCGCTTCTCCATGAACGCGCGCCGGCCTTCGATGTAGTCCTCGCTGTCGAAGCAGGCCTGCACCATGCGGTCGAGCTTGGCGTGATCACGCTGTGCCGACGGCTTGCCGATCTCGCGGGCGACGGCCTTGATCGTCGCGATCGTCAGCGGCGCGTTCTCGGAAATCTGCTTGGTCATGGCGTCGACGGCCATGTCGAGTTCGACCTCGGGTACCATCTGGTTGATCAGCCCCATGTCGAGCGCTTCCCGCGCCGTGTACTGGCGGGCGGTGTAGAACATCTCCATGGCGCGGGAGATGCCGATCACCTCGGTCAGGCGATGCACGCCTGGGAAGCCGTAGCCGAGCCCCAGCCGTCCTGCCGGAATGCCGAACTTGGAACCTTCAGTGGCGACCCGCACATCGCAGCAGATGCCGACGTTCATACCGCCGCCGATGCAGTAGCCCTGGATCTTGGCGATCGTCGGCTTCGGGAAGTTGTAGAGCGTCTCGTAGGCCTTGATCGAGGTGTTGCCGTACTTCGCGACCGACTCCGGCGTCGAGCGCGTCTGCTCGAACTTCGAGATGTCGGCACCAGAGACAAAGGCCTTGCCGCCGGCGCCCGAGACGACGAGTACGCGCAGGTCCGGATCCTTGGCGTACTCGTCCAGCAAACCGATCATGCGCTCCCACATGTCGAGGGAGACGGCGTTCATCTTGGCGACGTTGTTGAAGATGATGTGCGCCACCGGCCCTTCGCGGCGGGTGAGCAGCTTCTCTTCGGTGGTCAGTTCAGGCTTGGCGGCGGTGGCGGTCATGGGGGGGCCCTTGTTGCAATCGTGTAGGTTGGGTTAGCGCGGCCACGACGTCGCGGCAATGGCATTAGCTGCGTCCGGCGCGGAACCCAACGGCTTTGGCTTGCGATTTTGGGTTACGGGGCGGTTCAATCACTGTCGCAAACACAAACTCCGTGGCCGCCCTGACCAACTTACGTCGTTATTTCCTCTTCGAAGGATGATGCGGGTCGTGAATCGACAGCAAGTCCTTCAGATAATCCCGGCTCTTCCATTCCGGAGCCGGCGGCTCGTGACCGGGGCGCGGTGTGTAAACTGAACCGGGCGCCGTCTCCGCCCCGCTCGTCAGGTCCGGCACATAGCGCGGGCAATTCGGGAACAGCTCGCAGACGACGCGCACGACCAGCTTGGCGCCGTGATGCCGCGCCATAGTCTCGGGCTCGTCATGCAGCGCGGCGCGGCCACGAATGCGCGTGCGGAAGGACTTGCCGTCGAAGCGCACGAACAGCAGGCCGACATTCGGATTGCGCGCGATGTTGCCGAGCGTGCGGTACATGTTGTTGCCGTCGTACTCGGGATATTCGAGCGCGTCGGCGCCGACGATCTTGACGAAGCCCGGATCGCCCGAGCGCATGGAGCAGTCGACCGCCTCGCCGTACGCTGTGGCGATGAAAAAGAAGCTCGCGGCCTCGATCAGCTTGCGATCCTGCTCCCAGAACTCGCCGTGCACGCGGTTTTTCTCGAGTCCATCAGCGACGCGGCGGCCATCGAACCGATCCTGCAGCTCGCGCATGCCGTCGTGGTAGAAGGGGGCTTTGGATTTCATTCGTTGATCCCTGCATCTCCGGGCGGGTCCGATCTGGTCGCCCGCACCGTGTCAGGCTGGCGGCGCCTCCAAACGGATCCCGCAGTAGGCGTCGTCCATTCGCAACTTGCAGCCGATCGCGGGTAGCTCGATCACACCCTCGGCACCGTCGAAGTCGGTCGGCGACCAGACGCCGTTCTCGCGCGCGATCAGCGTCGCCTGCTGACGCTCGGATTCGACCAGCAGCAGATACACGAGCTTACCGTGCTGGCGGTACTCCTCGATCTTGCGGAACCACGGCAGTCCCTTGTTCGACGGCGACAGCACCTCGACGACCATGCGCGGCTCCTGCGCCTCATAGACGTCGAGACTCGGCTCATCACATGTCACGAGGACGTCGGCACGCCGCAGCGACCGGATTTTCGTGCGCAGGGCCAAGTCGGCGGTTGCCGGCCAGCACGGTGAGCCGGCGAGTTGGTTATGGAGAGTGGCGAAGATGTTTCCGGTGATCCGGTCGTGTTGCGAGCTGGCGCCGGTCATCATGGTGATCGGATCGGCCAGGATCACGGGCACGCCGTCGGCCAGTTCATATCGGTCGTCCTGGCCCAGCTGCCAGACGAAAAACTCCTCGACGGTCATGAGCTTTTGAGCGGTATGCGCCATGGCGGCAGGGTTGTCCTTTCCGGCCGCAAGAGTTTAGCACAACGTTGCCGGGCGGTGAACCCTCAAACCGCCCCGTCGCTCCGCAGCTTCTTGATATCCGCTGCCGAATAACCAGCTTCCCCCAGCACCTCGTCCGTATGCTCGCCGAGCGTCGGTGGCGGCCGCTTCACGCTGGCCTTCGAGCGCGACATCAGGATCGGCTGGCCGAGCACCTCGGTTGGCCCACGCTCCTGGCTGTTCATCGGCTGCGCCAGCCCCAGGTGGCGCACCTGCTCCAACCCGAACACCTGATCGATGGAGTTGATCTCACCGGCCGGGCAACCGTTGGCGTTGAGCATCTCGATCCAATAGGCGGATGTCTTCTTGTGCGTGTGTGCCTCGATCAGCGCATTGAGCTTCTTGCGGTTCTTCGAGCGGCCCTTACCGTCGGCGAAATCCGCGTCCTTGAAGCCCTGGTCGTCGAACAACGCGATGAACTTCTCCCACATCTTCTGGCCGGCGACGGCGATGTTGATGAAGCCGTCGGAGGTCTTGAAAACGCCCGTTGGAATCGAGGTCGGATGGTCGTTACCGGCCTGCGGCGGCACTTCCTTGTCCATCAGCCAGCGCGTCGCCTGGAAGTCGAGCATGAACACCTGCGCCTGCAGCAGCGAAGTCTGCACCCACTGGCCCTTGCCGGATTTCTCGCGCTCCATCAGCGCCAGCAGGATGCCTTGGCTGCAGAAGATGCCGGCGGTGAGATCCGCGATCGGGATACCGACGCGCATCGGGCCCTTGCCCGGCTCTCCCGTGATCGACATCAGGCCGCCCATGCCCTGCGCGATCTGGTCGAAGCCAGGGCGTCCCGACAGCGGCCCATCCTGGCCGAAGCCCGAGATCGATGCGTAGATGATGCGCGGGTTGATCTTCGACACCGCGTCGTAATCGATGCCAAGGCGCTTCTTCACGTCCGGCCGATAGTTCTCGACGATCACGTCCGCGGTCTTGGCCAGCGCCAGGAACGCGGCCTTGCCGCCGGCCGCCTTCAGGTTCAGCGTGATGGAGCGCTTGTTGCGATGCAAATTCTGGAAATCGGAGCCCGAGCGCGGGCCGCCAAGCCCGACCTTGTCGGTTTCCGGGTCCTCGATCTTGACGACGTCGGCGCCCCAGTCAGCGAGCTGGCGAATGCATGTCGGACCGGAGCGGACACGGGTAAGGTCGAGAACCTTGACGGAGGACAGGATATCGCTGGCGGGTTGGAAGGGCATGGGGCGGGCTCGACCTTGTTGTTGCGACAAAAAACGTCCGGTTGCGGAAGTGAGCCACCGAACCGCCACGTCTCCAGCGCGGTTGCGGAAGTGCGCCACGTCTCCGGCGCGGTTGCGGAAGTGGGCAACCGAAGCGCCACGCAACATGTGTCACCGTGTGACGGCGGCCTGTCAACTGCCGCGCCGTTCGCATGCCCATTCGCCTGCACAAAAAAGCAAAACGGGCGCACCCAGTGTTGGCCGCGCCCCTTGGTCTTGCCTTCGCTGCAAACTCAAAACTCAGTAGTGGTGATGACGGCGCCCGTGAGGCGCGGCATAGCCGTGGCTGTAGCCGACGTGCGAGCGATACCCGACGGGTTGGGCCAGGCGCACGGTGCGGACGACGACGACCTGCTGAACCACATGGTGACCGCCGCCGTGAGCGGCATAGCCGCCGCGGCGCGCATCGCCCGGCCAGACCAGGGCCTGCCGACCACCGTGATAGCCACCGTGATAGCCGTGGCTGGCGTGGTGACCGCCGCGTGCGTAGCCGGGCGGGCAGTGGTCGTAGGCGCTGGCCTTGACCGGCAGCATCGCCAGCGCCAGCGCCGAGAACAGGCCTGCAATCTTGAGCACATTCGTTCGTTTCATTGGAATCTCCTGGGTTCGCGCCAACAGCCGAACTCCGGATTGTCGAGCACCCATAAGGGCGGCGACCGGTCGGCCTGCCGTGGACACTATCGCGTCTTGGTTCGCGCGCGGAGCAATTGCCGCGCGAATGGTTACTGCCCGCGCGCCTCGGCAATCGGGTAGGGGGTTGAGGCGTGGCAACACCGCTTTGCTGAACATCGCCAGGTTGTCGACGGTGTCCGCCTGGGTGTCCGCGTGGCTGATGTGGCCGCCCTGCCCCAGCATCGGCAGTTGGCCGAAGCACCGGCGCAGTAGACGGCGCGGGGCAGTGCTCACGCGCAGCGATTGCCGCGCACCACCTTACGCCGGCGGACGCCTGAGCCCGTAGTGATCGCGCAACGTCGTGCCGCGATACGCTGTCCGGAACCGGCCGCGTCGCTGCAACAGCGGCACAACCTCCGCGATGAACACTTCGAGCATCAACGGCAACAGCGGCGGCATCAGGTTGAAGCCGTCGGCTGCACCGCTGTCGAGCCAATCCTCCATCAGATCGGCGACCTGCTCCGGCGTTCCGGCCATGACGAAATGACCGCGTGCGCCCGCGAGCTTGCCGAGCAGCTGCCTGAGCGTGATCGTCTCTCTCCGGACGGCGCCGAGAATAAGCTCGCTGCGGCTGCGCGAACCTTCGTTGCGCCCGGTGTCGGGGAAGTCCTCCACGCGCAGCGGCCGATCGAGTGGCAGATGCGAGAAATCGCACCCGTCGAAGCGGTCGGAGAGCCGCTTGCGCCCGACCTCGGGATCGGTGAGCTCGTTGAGCTCGCGCTCCATCCGTTTTGCTTCTGTTTCGGTCCCCGCGATCATCGCGCTCAGGCCCGGTAGGATCAGGGTCTCATTG
This sequence comes from Hyphomicrobiales bacterium, assembly GCA_031367895.1. Lineage (GTDB taxonomy): Bacteria > Pseudomonadota > Alphaproteobacteria > Rhizobiales > Hyphomicrobiaceae. Next base: position 28,098 of record JANLQP010000079.1, on the reverse strand, counting down.
GCCGGTCGGCCGGCGGCTGTCACCCGCGCTTTCAAGTCCGCGTAGAACTCTTGTGCCGTTCTCTTCTCGAGATGCGCCGTGAACACGGCCTCTGCGTGCCGTGCGGCGAAATCCTTGCCCGTATCGGACGAACCAGCCTGCACCAGCACCGGACGACCTTGCGGGCATCGCGGTAGATTAAGTGGCCCCGCCACATTGTAGTGTTGGCCCGCATGATTGATCGCCCGGATGCGGTCCTTTCGCGCGTAGTGTCCGTGGTCGCGGTCGTCGATGACGGCATCGTCACCCCAGCTGTCCCAGAGCGCCTTGACGACCTCCACGAACTCCTCGCCCATCTCGTAGCGGCCTGCGTGGCTCGGCCGCGCCGTGCTGCCGAAATTGCGGCTGGCAGCCGCGCTGAACGAGGTGACGATGTTCCAACCGACGCGGCCATTGCTGGCATGGTCGAGCGAGGCGAACTGGCGCGCCAGGTTGAACGGCTCGGTATACGTCGTCGAGGCCGTCGCGATGAGCCCGATCCGGCTCGTCATGGCGGCAAGTGTGCCGAGCATCGTCACGGGCTCGAGCCAGACCCGGGCGGCGCTGTCGATGTCGTCGGGTATGCTCAGCACGTCCGCGAGAAAGATCGAGTCGAAGTGCGCGGCTTCCGCCTTTTGCGCACAATCGATGTAGTAGCGCACATCCGTCAACGGCAGCGACGTCGACTTGGGGTGCCGCCATGAGGCCTCGTGGTGTCCACGGCTGTTGATGAACAGGTTGATGTGAAGTTGTCGTTTCATGACATTGTCCACCCTGTCGCGTTGGCGATCATTCTGCCGGCTCACATCGCTGCTCGAGACTGCGTGCTGTAGTTCTGAACCAGCTCAGTGATGTCGCCGTCGCCACTTTTCAAACACCGGCATTGCTGACATGGTGGCCTCGCCTGGTCAATCCACGTGCCAGTTCCGGATGCCACTCGATCCGCATGGAGTGCCTATGACTCGCAGAACGGTCCTCTATCAAAGCCTCGGTGACCGGCTGACACAGTGGGATGTCGACGTAGATGCCGCAACATTGACGCCGCGCGCGTCGATCGCACTGCCCTCTAACGTCCAATACGTATGGCCGCATCCGTCGCGTAAATTCTTGTATGTCTCGACCAGTGACGCGGCGTCCGGAAACGAGCCGAACGCGGGCAAGGTCCATCGGTTGTGCGCGGTGCGCATCGATGCGAACGGCGCACTTTCGCTTCACGGCGAACCGGCGGCACTGCCGCAGCGTCCGATCCACCACAGCGTTGACGGCGCCGGTCAATTTGCGCTCACCTGCTACAACAAGATCAGCGATCTCTCCGTGCATCGGATCAACGCCGACGGCACTGTCGGCGCTGAGGTGCGTCAGGCAGCCAAGCTCGATCTCGGTATCTTTGCGCATCAGATCATTCCGACGCCTGCCAATCGCTCGGTGATCATGGTGACACGCGGCAACCGGCCCGAGAACGGCAAGGCCGAGGATCCGGGCGCGCTGAAGATCTATGGCTTCAAGGATGGCCAGCTCTCGCCGCTCGCCGATCTGCCCGTCGGTGGCAGGGGCGGCCTCGGCTACGGCCCCCGGCATCTCGATTTCCATCCAGCCAAGCCGTGGGCATACGTCTCAGTCGAATCGCAGAACGAACTCCACATGCACCGCGTGGAAGGCGACAGCCTGTCACCCGAACCCCTCTACAACAAGCGCTCGACCGTCGGCACCTACGACATCCACTTTCCGCAGGCCGCAGGCGCAATCCATGTCCATCCGGACGGCCGCGCCGTTTATCTCTCCAATCGTGCAAACGCCACGGTTGCTGTCGACGGAAGCAAAGTTTTCCGCGGCGGCGAGAACAATATTGCGGTGTTCGCAATCGACCCGGGCACCGGTGAGCCGACGCTGATCCAGAACGCGGACCCGCAGAGCTTCCACGTCCGCACGTTCAGCATCGACCCGTCCGGCCGGATCATGGTGGCGGCCAGCATCGATGTAATGAATGTGCGCGATGGAGACAAGATCCGTCATGTCCCCGCGGCGCTGACGGTGTTCCGCATCGGCGCCGACGGCAAGTTGACGTTCGCACGCAAGTACGATGTCGATCTCGGCGGCAAGCTCCAATGGTGGAGCGGACTTGTGGATTTGTTCTGAGGCTTGACGAGTTCGAGGCAAGCACGGCAACCCCATCGGGGCATCGCCGCAGCAAGCTGTCCGCTCGTGCACGACGCGCTCGTTACGCTGAGCGCGTCGGCCTGAAGTCGTCAGCCGTGCGGTAGTTGGCCGTCGGGGCTGTCAGATCGAATGACTGCCGCGAGTCCCCCACTCATCCCCGCGCGCAAATCGCCACTGTGCCGTCGCCCATGTCGCCGTAGCCGGTGACGAGGCCAACCTCGGCGTCTTTCACCTGCGCCTTGCCGGCTTCGCCGCGCAGCTGGCGCACGAGTTCGACGACGTGGTTGAGGCCGGCCATGTGCGCCTGGCTGAGCAATCCGCCGTGCGTATTGATCGGCAGGGAACCGCCGAGCTCGATGGCGCCGGACGCCACGAACGGTCCGCCCTCGCCCTTCTTGCAGAAGCCGAGGTCTTCCAGCTGGCACATGACGATGTAGGTGAAGCAGTCGTAGATCTCGGCAACGTCGATGTCCTTGTGGGTGACGCCCGCCATCGCGAACGCGCGTGGTGCGGCTTTTGCCACGCCGAGCCGCGTGATGTCAGGCCGCTGCGTGATCGCCGAGGGCGAATCCGGATGCCCTTCCGCGACGCCAAGCACCTGGATGCGCGGCTTTGCCATATCCTTTGCGCGTTCCGCCGACGAGACGACGATGGCGCAGGCGCCGTCGCTCTCCAGGCTGCAATCGTAAAGCCGCAGCGGATCGGAGATCATGCGCGAGGTCTGGTGCTCCTCCACCGTCAGCGGCTTCGTCATCATGGCGTTGCCGTTGAGGATCGCGTTGGCCCGCGTCGATACCGCGATCTCGGCGAGCTGGCGGCTCGTGGTGCCGTAAAGTTCCATATGGCGGCGTGCCATCGGCGCGTAGAGCTGTGCCGGCGCAATCGCACCCATCGGCATCTCGAACTCGCCGATGGTGCGGAACTGCGGCATCTCGCGGACGCGTGAGCCGATCCGCCCGCCAGCTCCGGACGAGCCGTTGCGGCCAAGCGGGATCAGTACGTGGTTGCAGATGCCGGCCGAGATGGCGGCCAACGCGCACTGGATACTCGCCACCGCGCTGGCACCGCCAAGCGGGGTCACAGCCGAGAACTTGAGATCGGGAATTCCGAAGTTCGTCACGAAGTCCTCGGCAACCACGGCCATGCTGCCGTAGACGATGATGCCGTCGATCTCCTTCGGGTCGAGGCCGGCGTCGCGGATTGCGGTGAGAGACGCCTCCAGTTGCAGCGCCGTGACGCTTTTGCCCGAGACCTTCGAATACCTGGTATCGCCGACGCCTGAAATGGCGCCCTTGCCCTGCAATGACATCGCTCGCGTCTCCCGTGCTCGTGGCCTGAGTATCAGCCTCGCCCGGGCGCGCGGCGAACGCAACAGGGAGACGTCGAAGTTGGAGCGGTCATGGCACAAAATTTCGGTTGTCATCATCGGGCTTGTCCCGATGACCCACCGCGCGGCCTGCTCGGGCGGCGATGGGAGGCACGAAAATGACCGGGTTCTACGCGCGGCAATGGAGAACCAACCTGATCGAGCGCGTCAATCGGTATTGGGCTGAACTCCAACTCGCGCTGCCGCTCCGGCGGGCAATCTCATCGTCGATACTCGCGGGACCATGGGTCATCGGGACAAGCCCGATGATGACAACCGACAGATTGGGCAAGATTGCAACCCATGCGTTGCGTTGTGGTGCCGCGCCGATACTATCTCTCCTCCAAGCCTGCTCCGAAAGCGCACCAAACTCCGAGGCCACGCCATGAAGATCACCGCCATCCACGCGCATTACGTGCGCATCCCCTACGACATGGGCGCCAAGGGCCCGGAGTTCGCGGGGCTGCGATTTCCATCCCAGGACCATCTGCTGATCCAGGTCGAGACGGATGCCGGCATCACCGGCTGGGGTGAAGGCTTCGGCCACAACATCATTCCAGCGACCAAGGCCGCGCTCGAAAGCTACGTCGCGCCCTGGTTCATCGGCCGGGACCCGACGCACATCAACGCGCTGCACCGCGAAGCCGCACAAAGCTTTCACATCTTCGGGCGCAATGGGCCCGTGGTTTACGCGCATTCCGGCGTCGACATCGCGCTGTGGGATATCGCGGGCAAGCGCGCCGGCCTGCCGCTTGCCGAACTCTTGGGCGGCGCGAAACGCCCTTCGGTGCGCGCTTACTCGAGCCTGATGCGCTATGGCACGCCGTCCACCGTCGCGAAAATCTGCGCCGAGCGCGCGGCGCTTGGATTCACGCATATCAAGCTGCACGAGCACACGGTGGACGCGGTGCGTGCCGCGCGCGAGGGCGCCGGCAAGGACGTCGCCGTCATGAACGACGTCAATTGCCCGTGGTCCGTTGCCGAGGCGCTGGCGATGGAGAAAGCCTACCGCCCGGCCGGCCTCTATTGGCTGGAGGAGCCGGTCTGGCCGCCGGAGGATCATGTGGGCCTGGCGCGTGTGCGCCGCGAGGGCCAGACGCGGATCGCTGCGGGTGAGAATGCGGCGGGGCTGCACGACTTCACCGACATGTTCCAGAAGGGCTCGATCGATATCGCGCAGCCGAGCGTGACCAAGATCGGCGGCATCACCGAGATGCGCAAGATCATCGCCGCGGACGAAGCGCACTCGGTGGAGCTGATCCCGCAAGGCGCCTACTTCGGGCCGGGCAACCTCGCCTCGATCCACATCGTCGCCTCGCTCGCGACCGACACGATGCTGGAGAACATCTACGCCAACCTGGAGGCCTCTCCTTACGGCCAGTCCATGGTGGCGAAAGACGGCCGCGTCGCCGTGCCGACCGGCCCCGGCCTCGGCGTCGAGCCCGACATGAAGGTCGTCGAGCAATACCGCCAGGGCCCGGTGGTGACGATCAAGTGAGGGTGCAGGCAACTGCACGAGCATGTCGGCAGACCCTTGAGGGCGGAAATGGCCGAGCCCTAAAGATCAACGAACGAGCACTTGGCACTTCGGCACGGCACGACTAGGTTACCTCATGCCCAAGTACAAACACGCACCCATCGAAGAAGCAATGTGCGAATTCATGTTCGCACCATCGAATATGGCTGCTCAGTGGGATCTGACCCTGCCTGGGCGAGTGCAGCAACATCCTCACTTAAGAGGCATTTATAACGGCGTTTCCCGACAACAGCATGTCCAGCAGATCGTTGCTGAACAGGCAGCTCCAAACACCGTAGCCAACATTGCGCTAGCGACCGCTCTTCTTCGCGTCCTAATCCCAACAGCCGACGGCAAAGCCGTCCTCGGGATTGGGCAGAATTCACTCTCCGTCAGCTCCCTTCGCGAATACGAAGGTTGGGAGAAATTCAAGCCCCGTATCCGAATCGCACTTGACGCGTATCGAGAAGTTGCTCAGCCAACCCAAATTCTTCGAATAACCGTCAAATTCATAAACCGGATCATAGCACCGAAGCCGCATGCAACGACTGCTGCAGAATACCTTGGCGACATTCAACCAACACACACAGCCAAGATCGAAGGCACCGAAAAAGAAATCGCGGCCACATTGACCGCCTATCATTACCGCAAAGAATTCGCGTCGAATGATCACGTTAAGATCGTCGTAACACAAGCCACGCTACAACCATCCGCGCCCAGTACCAGCGAATTTCTCCTCGATATCGAGACTGTTTACGATCACGCGGCCTTAACCGATTTTGGTGAGGCGATGGAAAAAGTCGAGAGGCTCCACGCCGTCGAGGGAGCGATCTTCGAGAGCCTTATCACAGAAGCCGCGAGGAACTTATTCAATGCAGCATAACGTGACACTTCCGCTTGAAGCGGCACCTACGGCATCACAAACAACACCTCAGTATCATGTTGTGCTCGCGGTCGCCGGTTTCGCATTCACACTCACCACCATGGAACCAACGCAACCCATTGTGCGATGGCAGGACAAATCAACCGCGCCACTCGAGCGACCGTCAAGCTTTGCCGTCACACTGATTGCGCATGCTCCGCCTCAATCCAAGCCCAAGAATTCATGGCTCAGTGCAGCAGCAAAGCGGATTCGTGACAAGATACCGACTGAAGAATGGGACAAAATCCCAACCATATCTGCGGACGATCTCGACCGAAACCTCTACGGCGCGTGATACGCTCGATGCCAAAATATTTCGCCGATACTTGGTTTTGGATTGGGCTAATAAACCAACGAGACCAAGCGCATCACAACGCCGCGACTGTTAGTGATGCCATTACAGACGATGACCAACTTTTCACTAGTCAAATGGTGTTTGTCGAGCTTCTTGGCCATTTTGCATCGTTTGGCGAGCATTTCCGTGATGCAGCCAAAGAATTGATCAGCGAACTCTCGGACCGACCATCCGTGACGATAGCTCAACAGACTCCTGAACAATTTGCGACCGCATTCCAAAAATACAATCAACACCGAGACAAGATGTGGAGTCTTACAGACTGTTCGTCGATGCTGCTTATGGAGCAACACCAAATCACCACCGCCATCACGAATGACCATCATTTCGAACAAGCTGGCTACACGATTTTGAACCAGTAGCTTTACTCTGCGCGTCAACCTAGCGCTTTGTTCGATGCTACCCTGCGCCCTACGTCCCCCTGATCTGCCGCCGCATCGCCTCGGCGACGCCTTTCTCGCCGTGGCCGCCGCGCCAGTCGAGCATACGTGCGGCCTCCATCCGGTCGGCAACGGGTTTGTTCTGGCCGAGCTTGAACGAGCATTCGATGCGCGACACCGCGATCTCGATCGGCACGATCACGCGCAACATCATCTCGCGGCGCTGCGGCGTCATCTTCGACGTGCTCCACGGCTTCTTCGGCAACAGGCGACGCTCGAACGCGAGGCTCATCGTCTCGACGTGATCGTGCGCCCGCTCGGGCGGCATGGCAGTGGCTGTGCCAGTGATGTGCGCGGCGACATAGTTCCAGGTCGGCACCTGATCGGCCGAGACGTACCAGTCCGGCGAGATGTAGGCGTCTGGTCCGGAGACCGTGACGAGCACGTTCGGCGACGCCGCGATGATCGTATGCAGCGGGTTGGCGCGGGCGACGTGGAACTCGATTTTGCGCGTCGCTCCTTCTCCCGTCACCAGCAACGGCACCTGCGCCGCCGTCGGCACGCCCTGGTCGACCGCCACGATCGTGCCGAAACCGCGCTCGGCGACAAAGTCCCAGGCGGCGGCATCGTCGGTCTTGAAGGCTGAATTGACGTACATCGGGCTCCCTCCTCAGGTTCGACCGGGGGAGCATCTGATAACGATCAGCAGCCCCCTCGAGTCAGGGCGGCGCGGATCGGGTCACGTGGGGTATCGAACGAACGGACCTGTCAGCGCGCCGCGCGGGTCGCGTGGCGTCGCGCTGCATAGGCTGCGGCTGCGGACAGGTTGATCATGGTGGGCGAGTACGGCGCTTCGGCCGGACCGTCAAGCAATTTCGCAGTTTCGCTGCGTTTTGCTGCGAACGAACCTTGCGTGCAACCTGCACAGGGGCTACGGGTTAGAGGCAAATCATTCCTGTTTGGTGATCGGTAACTCGGGGTCAGACGCTTGCGAGCGCCGACCGCGCTATACAGCGATGCCAGGGGTCTGACCCCGATTGTGACCCCCAGAGGATGCGATGGCCGGTTCCGCCCTTATGAATGTCATGGTTGCCGCTGTCCGCAAGGCCGGCCGCAGTCTTTCGCGCGACTACGGCGAAGTCAGTCAGCTGCAGGTGTCGGTAAAGGGCCCCGCCAACTTCGTCTCCGCCGCCGACATGCGCGCCGAGGAAATCCTGTTCCGCGAGCTTTCCAAGGCACGGCAGGGCTACTGCTTCCTGATGGAAGAGCGGGGCGAGGTGACGGGCGACGACAAGACTCACCGCTGGATCGTCGATCCGCTCGACGGCACCACGAACTTCCTGCACTCGATCCCGTTGTTCGCGATCTCGGTGGCACTCGAGCGCGAGGGCGAGATCGTCGCCGGCGTCATCTACAATCCCGCAACGGACGAGTTGTATATGGCCGAAAAGGGCAAAGGCGCCTTCCTCAACGACCGCCGCCTGCGGGTGGCCAGCCGCCGGACGCTCGCCGACAGCGTGGTCGCGATCGGCATTCCGCCGCGCGGCCGGCTCGGCCACAAACAGTTCCTCACCGAATGCGGCTCGGCGATGCGCGAGACGGCGGGCGTGCGCAGCACGGGCGCTGCCTCGCTCGACCTCGCCTGGGTGGCGGCCGGCCGTTACGACGCCTTTCTCGAACGCGATCTGAAGCCATGGGACATCGCGGCAGGTCTCATCATGGTGCGCGAAGCCGGCGGCGTTGCGACGGACACGAACGGCGGCGACAAAGCCATCACCAGCGGCGGCGTGCTGGCGGGCAATGGCCAGATCCACAAGCACATGCTCGGCATGATTTCGGCGTGACAGCCGGTGTCATCCTCGGACGCGCTCCTGCAGCGCGTTCCCGAGGATCCATTTGCCCAAGTGTCCGGACGGAGCAGTCTTGCGGTTGCATCACCGCGTTCCCAACATCACCGATCGCGCTTGCTGCTCGACGGGTTCCGGCCAACTCACGCTTCACGCTCGGCCGATGACAACTGGTGGATTTTTCTACGGCGCCAGCTTGAACCCCTCGGCGATGCGGCGGAACTCCGGCAGAAACTGCACGCTCTTGTCGGTCGCAACTTGCCCGAACACGCGGAAATAGCCGCCGGGCTTGGTCAACAGCAGCGCCTGGTAGATCGCGACCTCGACGCCGCTCTCGCGATCCTTGGCAACGCCGATCATCTCGACGCCGTCGAGATCGCCGACCGTAATCAACCGTCGCTCGATGATGCGCGTTTCGGTGAGGCCAGGTAACCCCTGGATCAACCCCTCGGCATAGGCATGTGGCTGCGAGATCCACCGGTGGTCGAGCGAGGGGGCAACGACCACCATCGGCTTGCCCGCCGCCTTCTCAGTTGGTCCTGAATTGCCATCGACGGTGAACATCCGCGCCGTGCCGAGCAGCTGTCCTGCCGGCTTGAAGGGCCCGAGATAGCCGAGCTTGAAGAGTTCCGCCGCGGGCGCCGCCACATCGGTAACGCGGGCCGTTGCCAGCACCTTCTCGATGTCGGCGGCCGTGACGGTGCCCTTTTCCAACGATGCCATCTGCACGTTGGCGGTGATCAGCGCAGTCACCGCCCGCTCGCGGAACACGACGAAGAACTTGGCGAACTTGCCGGCTTGCGACGTCTGCTCGGCCTGCATGTAGATGTGCGCGTCGGTCCGTTGCAGTTTTCCGCGCTTGGCACGGTCGATCCCTTTCGCCGCGAGTGCTTCCGGCGTCATGCTGGCCTCGAGTTCCGCGAATGCCTTTTCGGGGAACTCGACGACGATGACGGAAATCCCCTGCGCCTCATTGTTGAACCCGGAGAATAGGGTCGCCGGCTCGAAGCCATCCGGAAGATCGAGAACGATCCGGCTGCTCGGCGCCTGCTGAGATCGTGCATACGCAAGGGCCGGCGATGCGGCAGCCATCACCGCGGCGACCAGCGCAGCGGCCATCCGAAGTGGCCAAACAAGGCGGCGCCAGGGGAACGCCACGAGATCAAACTGCATCGAACAACCTCCGGTATGCTTCGCCGCCCGGAGCAGGGCGGAAATGGGGAGACCCCATGCTCAATCGATTGCGATCAAACGGTCAGGCATCGATAAGGGGGCTGACCCCAACCCTGCCTCACCCCATACAATCCCTGCGGCCATTTTGCGGCATGCGCCGTGCCTCGAATTCGTGCATGCCTCGTCAGGCGCGCCGCCGGGGCCGCCACCGGGAAGGATCGGGATCCGTGCCGTCAGTTGATATCCTGAACGTCGCGATGATCATGCGGGAGGTCGCCGACGCCGTGATCATGCCGCGGTGGCGCAATCTGGCGACGCACGAGGTGTCGAAGAAATCCAGCGCCGGCGATCTCGTCACCATCGCCGACCGGGAGGCCGAAGCCCTTTTGACCACACGTCTCGGCGCCCTGTTGCCGGGTTCCCACGTCATCGGCGAGGAGGCGGTCGCCACCGATCCCGGGCTGTTGCACCTGTTCCGGAAAACCGAACCAGTCTGGGTGATCGACCCGATCGACGGCACGCGCAAATTCACCGAGGGCAAGACCATTTTCGACGTGATGGTGGCGCTGGTCGTTGGCGGCCGCAGCGTGGCGGGGTGGATCTACGCGCCCGCCGAGGATGATTTCTACATGGGCGAGCAGGGCGGCGGCGTCGTGCGCCAGCAGCGCCAAGGCGCGCTCGAAAGGATCGCGCGGCCGCAGCGCGACGGGCTCGACACCCTGACCGGCGTCGTCAGTCCCGGTGGTTTCACAAACCGGGGCCTCCCTAACCCTGACGACGTCCGGCACATGTTCCGCGATTATGTCCGCCACACCTGCGCGGGCCATAACTATGCGCGCCTGCTGAAGGGCGACTGCGATTTCCTGATCAATTTCGCGACGCTGCCGTGGGACCATCTGCCCGGCCTGGCGCTGACCCAAGAACTCGGCTTCTTTCCGGCGCGTTTGGATCGGGCGCCATTCGACCCGCTCGATCAAAAAGGCGGCATCCTGATCGCGCCGGATGTGGCACGCTGGGGGGAAATTCGCGCTGCGCTGCTGCCGGGCACTTGAGCGGGCAGGTGGATCTGATCGGCTGCCGGTGCGGCACAACCTTGGGCGATGAAAATGGGGCGATGAACATGCTCAACGTCGATCTCGAACGCGTCGCTGCGATCATGCGCCGGGTTGCAACGGCCGAAGCGATGCCACGCTGGCGGCATCTCGGTGCCGGCGATATCGTCGAGAAGAATGGCCCCGACGACCTGGTAACGGTCGCCGACCGGGCCATGGAGGTGGCGCTGTCGCGGGAACTCGAACAGCTGCTGCCCGGCTCCTGCGTCGTCGGCGAGGAGGGCGTCGCCGCCGAACCGAAGGTCCTCGATCTGTTCGAGCAGGACGCGCCGATCTGGGTGATCGACCCGATCGACGGCACCAGCGCCTTCGCCAAGGGCGATCCGGAGTTCGCGGTCATGGTCGCCCTGGTGCAGGCGCAACAGCCGGTGGCCGGCTGGATCCTTGCACCGGTGACGGGCGATCTCGTTTGCGGGCAACGCGGCGAAGGGGTGTGGCACGCACCGCGAGAAGGCGTCGCGCTGGAACGCGTGCCCCGTCCGGCGCGTGTGCCAAGTCTCGCGCAAATGCACGGCATTACCGGCCGACGCCTGATGACGCTGGAGCGGCAGGCACGCATCACTGCGGCGGCCGGCCGGTTCGCGTCGATCGCGCCCGCGATCTGTGCCGGCATCGAGTATCCGAAGATCGCACGCGGCGCCGCCCACTTCGCGCTCTACAACAAGTCGGAGCCCTGGGACCATCTGCCGGGGCTGGCGCTGGCTATCGAGCAGGGCCTTTATTTCGCCAAGCACGACGGCACGCCCTACCGCCCTGGCGACAATACCGGCGGCCTGCTGGTCGCACCCGACCGCAAAAGCTGGGACGAGATCCGGGCCCTGCTGCTCGACGATTGATTTCTTTCTCCCCGTTCTTCACGGGGAGAGGGGGTTTGTCGGAGACATGCCTCCGGCATGATGTGAGTTCAACACCGGCCTCGCGGCCGACCCGGATATGAATGGGTTGCAAACACGGCGAGTTCACACCCCGATAGCGACATTCTTTACGACGGGCGGCTGCTTGCTCGATTTTCGTTGCTGCCCCTCCCCCCGACCCTCTCCCCATCGAAGTGCAGGCGATGGGGAGCCGCGACGCGCTCGCGGACGTGCCGTTCCGCTCAGGTGAACCGATCTGGGAAACTGGCACGCCGGTCGACGCGCACGCGCCGCGGTCGGCACTTCGCTGGGTGCATAACTGACACGATCAGAGCTGCGAGGCCGGCCGCCAACCCGCCGCCAGCGCCTCGGCCTCCGAGCAGAACCAGCGCTTGCCCCGGTCGCCCTCCATCTTCACCTTGTCGTACCATGGGCTCCAGGGCATGTGGTAGATCCGGCCGGTCGCGGTCACGTTGCCCTTGATGGCGCACCCGGCAGGCGCCGCGGGCTCCGCCGAAGTCCAGCTGCCGGCGCGGTAATCCCAGGCCGGCTGCGCCGCGCCTTGCCAGATGCCGGCCTTGGCAGCCCGCGCCTGGGCCTCGAGCCCCACGTAGACCTGAGAGTAGCGCACGAACGCCCAGGCATAGCCGCGGCGAACCATCTCGGCGTTGATTTCGACGCCGCCGGCCCAGCAGACACCGAGCACGCGGCGGTATTTGTCGAGCCCACGCTCCTCGCATGTCACCGGCTCTTGCCCGATCAGCTGTGTCAGCTCGTGCGTTGCCTTGCGGCCGCAGGGCCATGTTTCGCCGCTGCGTGACGTGCAGGTCTGGCTGGTCTCGGGCGCGTCGATGCCTTCGAGACGGATGCGCATGCCGCCGACGGCGATCGTGTCGCCATCGATGACGCGGGCATGGCCGGTGATCGTTGCACGTGACGGAGCAGCCGACCCCGGATTGCCCCCGGAGGATGGCGCGGACGTACGGGCAGCCAAACCACCGCTGAAAAACAGACCAGCAGCCAGGCCGCCGGCCAGGACGAGGCAGCCGAGCTGCCGAGTTGCATATGCTTTTAAGGTTGTATCGATCATGACTCACTCACCTCTAGGTTGAGTTTGTCAGATCGGCGTGACTGGTTCGAGTTTGAACGGTGTCAAACCTGTGGAGGAACGCTCATCAGAGAGTGCTCAAAATATTTATATGCAACAGCAACTTGATCATTGTCCCAAAGCGATCCATGCACGACCGCGGCGCGAAGGCCGGGGAAAAATTTCCCCGAAAAATTGTATTTCAACCGTTGGCAACCACAGCGAGAGTATCGCCGATCAAGCGCGACATCGAACGGCGCAGGCAACTGAACAGCGATCCGTCTTGCCTGCGTCGCAATTAGCTGCTGCTTTGCCGCGATTGTTCATTTCGGGGAGCCACCATGCCGCGTCTCGTTTGGCTTTGTCTTGCGTTCGCTTTGATTGTCACGCCTGAACCCGCTTCCGCGGAACGGCGGATCGCGCTGATCATCGGCAATGGCGCCTACACGGCGGCTGGCACACTCGCCAATCCCGCCAACGACGCCAACGACATGGCAGCAGCACTCGGCGGCATCGGCTTCGAGGTGCTGCTCGGCGCCGACCTCGACAAGCGCGGCTTCGACGGCAAGGTTCGCGACTTCGCACGGGCCCTGGCAAAGGCGGATGTCGCACTTTTCTACTATGCCGGACACGGCCTCCAGGTCGGCGGCAGGAACTTCCTGGTGCCCATTGACGCGCAATTGCAGACCGAGCGCGATCTCGATTTCGAGGGCGTGTCGCTCGATTTCATCCTGAAGCAGATGGAGATCGACCGCGAAGGCAAGACCAACATCGTGCTGCTGGACGCCTGCCGCGACAATCCGCTGGCGCGCAATCTGGCGCGGACGATGGGCACGCGCTCGGCCGCAGTCGGGCAAGGTCTCGCACAGGTGCAGACCGGCGTCGGCACGTTCATCGCCTACTCGACGCAGCCGGGCAACGTCGCGCTCGACGGCAAGGGGCGCAATTCGCCGTTCACGATGGCGCTGACCAAGGCACTGGCGATGCCCGATCGCACGATCACGTCGGTCATGATCGAGGTGCGGAAGGACGTGCTCGCGGCAACCGACGGACGACAGGTACCTTGGGATCATTCGGCGCTGACCGGCGACTTCTATTTCCAGCGCGCGTCGGCGCCGGGCGCTTTGCGGCAATCACAACCAAGCGCGCCGGACGCAACCGCGACGCAAGAGCGGTTACGCCAGCTGGAAGAGGAACTGAAGAAGAAATCGAGCCCGCAGCAGACCGCCGATATGGTGGAGCTGGCACAGGCGCGCGAGCGCGTACGGCAACTGGAAGAGGCGAACAAGGCCGATCAGAAACGCATCTTCGACGTGCAGATGAACTCGTCACGCTCGGCCGGCGCAGCGTCCAGCGGCGCCAACCTGTCGATGGAGATCGGTAGCATCCAGATGCAGATCGGCCGCCGCGTGCAGGAGGTTCGCAAACTGCGCGAGCGTATCGCGAGCCTCGAGGAAACGCTCGGCCTCAAGGCGGCGGAGACGAAGTAGCTTCTCCGCGACGGCACTCACTGCGCCTCGATGCCGGCGTTCTTCAACGCGATTTTCCAGGTCTCCAACTGTTCCTTCAGATAGGCGGCGAATTCCTCGGGCGTGGACGACTTCGGCGCAAACCCGATTTTCTGCATCGCCTCTTTGACCTCGGGCTTGGCGAGAATTGCGACCGTCTCCTTGTTGAGGCGCGCAACAATCTCCGGCGGCAGCTTTGCAGGCCCCATGAGGACGCCCCACGGCCCGATCGGGAACTTGGGCTGACCGGCCTCGATGATGGAGGGCACATCGGGCATCAGCGGCGTCCGCTCCGGCAGCGCTGTCGAGAGCGCGCGCAACTTGCCCGCCTTCACATGCGGCCCGACCGTCGCGTAGGACGCGATCATCAGCTGGACCTGGCCGCCGAGCAGATCCGGGATCGCCTCCGGCTCCGACTTGTAGGGCACATGCTGCATATCGATGCCGTTGTTGTTCGCGAGCAGCGCGGTCGAGACGATGCTGGTCGTATTCGCGGTCGCATAATTCAGCTTGTTCGGATTGGCCTTGGCATGGGCGATGAGGTCCGCAAGCGAGTTCGCCGGCACCGATGGATGGACGACGATGAGGAACGTAGTGTTGCCCATGAAGCTGATCGGCGTGAAGTCGGCGATCGGATCATAGGGCGGCGCCTTGCGCAGCAGCGGCACCACCGCGATCGAGCTGTTGGGCGCGACGATCAGCGTGTATCCGTCCGGCGCCGAACGCGCCGCCTCCGTCGCTCCGATCGACCCGTCGGCACCGCTCTTGTTCACGACGACGACAGGCTGACCGAGCACGAGCGACAGCTCCTGCGTGAAGATGCGCGTCAGCGAGTCCGTTATGGTGCCGGGGCCGAACGGCACAATCACCTTGATCGGTCGCGCCGGGTAGGTTTGTGCGACGGCTGCGACTGCCGGTATGCAAAGAAGCACAGCGAGAACGCCAGCAACGAACTTGCGCATCATAGTCCCCTCCTAGTTTCTTGTTTTCTCCGACGGATCGTTCTCGTCGTCCTGCGAGGTTACGCTCCCGTGACGTCCATTCGCAAGTTGCCAGCGGCGCATTGCCTGGGCGCACCGGGACCACCCCGATCGGTCATTGCCGCCCTCACCATTTCTGCTTAGCGTCGCTGGATCGGTAAAATCGATCGGGCGAGAGGCGACGCGGCCATGGATTTGCAGCTCAAGGGACGGACAGCGCTGGTAACCGGCGCGAGCGCGGGCATCGGTGCAGGCATCGCTGAATGTCTCGGGCGCGAGGGCGTCACGGTTGCGCTGGCGGGACGGGATCGGGCGCGGCTCGCAGGCGTTGCCGCGCGACTGCGCGCGGTCGGCGGACCCGAGCCGGTGATCGTGACCGGCGACGTCGCGAGCGAAGCCGGTGTGGCGGACATCGCCAAGGCAGCACTTTCCGGACTCGGCGGACGCATCGACATTCTCGTCAACAACGCCGGCGGTTCGCGGCCGCTGCAGGGCGAGGAAACGGAGGCGTTCTGGGAGGAAGCGCTTGAGCTCAACTTCGCCTCGGCGCGTCGGCTGACCAAGCACGTGGTCCCAACCATGCGGGCGCAAAAGTACGGGCGGATCATCAACATCACCGGCGCCATGTACGGCAAGGTCGTCAACGGCGCCGGCCCGGCCAAGGCGGCACTGCTGGTCTGGTCGCGTGCCAAGGCGTTCGAGCTCGGGCCGGACGGCATCACGGTCAACTGTATCGCGCCCGGCCGCATCAACTCGATCCAGATCCTGGAGAAGCTGCACCCGACGGAGGCGTCGCGCGCCGACTACATCAAGCAGAACATTCCGGCCGGCCGCTTCGGCGAGCCGGTGGAACTCGGCGCGCTGGCAGCGTTCCTGGCGTCGCCATTGGCCGCCTACATCAGCGGCGCACACATCCCGGTCGATGGCGGCGGCGTCAGGATGGCGGTGTGAGACGCGTCGCGAGTTGCGTGGCAACAGTTGCCGGGATCGTCGTTTTCGTTCTGGTTGCGGCGATCGCGCCAACCCACGGAGAAACGACGGCGGCGCGCGACTGCGGCTTCGAGGCTGGCCCGACGCGGGCAGTGGCCGAGGTGCTCGATGGCGACACCTTCCGCCTCGACGACGGCAAGGAGGTGCGCCTGATCGGGCTGATCGCGCCGCGGGCAGAGGATGCCGGAGCCCCGCGGGGTGGCTGGCTGCCGGAGCAGGACAGCCGCAAGGCGCTCTCCGCACTCCTGCAGCGCCGCAGTGTATCGCTGGCGTTCGCAGGCCCACGCGCCGATCGTTATGGCCGAGTGTTGGCGCATGCGTTCCTGGTTGCGGACGGAAGTGACGGCGCCCAGTGGGTTCAGGTATTGCATCTCGAAGCTGGCCAAGCGCGGGTCTTCGCGGCACCCGGACAGGACGCCTGCGTCAGCAAACTCATCGCAGCGGAAAAAGTGGCGCGCGATGCACAACGCGGCCTCTGGGCAAACGCTGGCTATCAGATCCGCCCCGCCGATCGGCCAGGCGAACTCGAGCGCTTTCGCGGTACATACCAGATCGTCAGCGGGCGCATAGCCAAGACGGGTGGCACCCGCGGCCTTGTCACGCTCGATCTCGTGAGCTCGGAAGCTGAGCGTCCATCGGCAGCCGGCGCTCCCACAACTGGCGCGCGATTTCGCCGGTCGCTGCGGGTCGTCTGGAAGCGCGATCTGAAGGGCATCCTGGCGACAGGCTCTTTGGCGACAGGCTCCGGCGGTGCGAACGACTTCACTGGCGCCGACATCGAAGTGCGCGGCTGGATCGATGTCCGCGGCGGCCCGGAGATCGAGCTGCTCGGAGCCTCGCAGATCACCATCACGTCAGCACAGAAAAACAAACGCCCGGTGGATTGACCCGCCGGGCGTTCGATATCGTGTATGAGCGCGTCGGCTCAGGCCGCCTTGACCTCGGCATCCGCTTCTTCAGCGGCCGCGGCCTCGTCCTCGGCGGCGCGACGTCCCTTGGCGCTCTTCGAGAGCACTTCGGTGATGCGCTGCATGGCGCCACGCTCATCGACCTTGTCGACGGCCGCGATCTCGCGGGCCATGCGGTCGAGCGCGGCCTCATAGAGCTGACGCTCCGAGTAGGACTGCTCCGGCTGCGCTTCCGAGCGATAGAGGTCGCGAACCACCTCGGCGATGGCAACGAGATCGCCCGAGTTGATCTTCGCTTCGTACTCCTGCGCGCGGCGGCTCCACATGGTGCGCTTGACGCGCGCCTTGCCCTTCAAAGTTTCCATCGCCTTCCTGACGATGCCGTCCTCGGCGAGCTTGCGCATGCCGACACTGGCGAGCTTGCTGGTGGGAACGCGCAACGTCATCTTGTCCTTATCGAACTGGATGACGAAGAGTTCCAGCGTGATGCCGGCGATCTCCTGCTCCTCGATGCCGACGATGCGGCCGACGCCGTGTGCCGGGTAAACGACACTCTCGTTGGTCTTGAAGCCGTGGCGCGAGCTGACCGGCTTCTTCGCAGCGGCAGCTGCCGCTGCGGCAGCCTGAGCATTGACGGCGGGCGCAACAGGCTTGGTTCCAGTGGCCGGCGCCGTCAATTTCGTCTGAGCCGGCTTGCTGACGGCCGACGGCATCGCGCGCTGGACGGGTTGCGGCGGGCGCGGCGTAACCTGCGGCGGCACGACCACCTTGGGTGGAGCTGCGGCCTTGGCCGATGCCGGCGCTGCCGGCTTCACAGCGGCAGGCGCAGCAGCAGCCACGGGGGCTGGCGCCTTGACGGCAGGCGCAGCGGCCTTGGCGGGAGCCGCAGCCTTTGGCAGGGTCTTTGCGACAATCTTCTCGGCCTTGACCGGCGCCTTCTTTTCGGCGGACTTGGTCACAGCGGCGGTCTTGGGCATGGGGGCTTGGGCTTTCGACACGGCAGATTTCGTGGCGGATTTTGCGGAAACGGTAACGGTCTTGCTGGTCTTGACCACCTGGACGCTACTCTTTGTTGTGGGCTGTTTTTTGACGGCCGGTTTGACTGACTTTGTCGATTTGGCGGCAGTTTTGGGCGGTGTAGTGGGCGGTGTAGGTTGCGCGAAGCGCTTGGAGGTGGCCTTGGGACGTGACGTCGTGACTGCTTTGATGTTCGGGGCCATACTTTACAACTCCATCCGCTTGATTGTTACGACCAGCACGAGTTCGACGTACCGATCGGTCAAGTAGCAGTCCGCTTTACGAGCAGACAACCGGAATGCCTCGCTCCAGAGACCGACGGCCGCTGTGCGTTAACTGTTCTTCTGAGGGTCCGGCCTTGACCTGCCGTTCACTCGCCCGCTTCTTCGTGATTCAGTGCTGAGCATGCGCTTTCGCGATCTCGAAGCGATCTCCCCCAGATCGCCGCAATCTCCAGTACGCATAACTCTACCTCTGCGCGCATCGAAGCGCGCACTTGAGTTCGGGTGTATGCGCCGCTGAAGCTTCTGTAACACAATCTTCATCGAAAATGAAGTGGTTCAGTGCGTTGCACCGTCACTCAGGGCAGAAAAATGATTAAATGAAATGCTCGTTTGCCGTACGATTTTGAAACAATTTCCGGTTGTTCAGTCGCCTTCACCAGGCTTGTCGATGAAGTACTTCTCGAATTTACCCTTCTCGTCCCGGTACTTATCGGCGTCTGCTGGCGCCGCCTTCTTGGTCGTGATGTTCGGCCACTTGTCGGCATACTCGCGATTGAGCTCCAACCACTTCTCGAGCGCCGGCTCGGTGTCCGGCTTGATGGCGTCGACCGGGCACTCCGGCTCGCAGACACCACAATCGATGCACTCGTCCGGGTGGATGACAAGCATGTTCTCGCCCTCATAGAAGCAATCGACGGGGCAGACCTCGACGCAATCGGTGAACTTGCACTTGATGCAATTCTCGTTGACGATGTAGGTCATTGCTCACCTCGGGCCCGATTGCGGAACGCCATTTAGGGGACTGGAACAACGTGGGCACGTAGTCAAGTTGTCGCAAGGCCGCATCAAATTGCCCGCCGCGCGCCGGCGAAATGACTGAGCGTCGTCAGCCGTCGACCACGATCACCGGGTGCCGCTCGCCCGTCTCGAGGTAAACGGCGGCGATCTCGGCCAACTTCGGCGACAACAGAAACCCGTGCCGGTAGGCGCCGTTGACGTGGACCCGGTCGCCGTGGACGACAACCTTCGGCACATTGTCGGGGAATGCTGGCCGCAAGCCAGCGCCGAGTTCGACGACTTCGGCTTCGCCGAGCCCCGGATGCAGCGCGTAGGCGAGACCGAGCAGTTCCAACGCCGAACGCAGTGTCATCGGCGAGGGGTCTTCGCTCTCGATGACGGTCGCGCCGACCATATAAAGGTTGTCTGCCCACGGGACGACGTACAGCGGGTAACGGGGGTGGAGCAGACGTACGGGCCTGGTCAGACGGATATCGCGGGACCGGATCAGCACACGCTCGCCACGCACGCCGCGCAGGTTTGCGAGCGCACCGCGGGCGGCAAGGCCGCGGCAATCGACGACTTGGCCTCTGATCGCATCCGGATTTGCGATGCCGAAACGGATTTCGGCGCCGGCTTGGCGTGCGGCATCGAGTAGGAAGGTCATCGCCGCGACCGGAGCCATGTGCGCCTCTTGGCCGTAATGCAAGCCGGTCTGGAAACGCCCGGCGAGATCGGGCTCCAGCTGACCCAATGCCCCGGCGTCGACGATTACGTGGCCCCGCGTCATGCGGGCGAAGCGAAGCAATTCCGGCCGGTCGCGCGCTGCAGCAACCACCAGCGAACCGTGTTGCGTGAGATTTGGATAGGCGGCCTTCCAGAGCTCCAAGGCCTGGAACCCAAGCTCCGCTACGATCGGCTCAGCACCTTCCTCCTCGCAATAGGGAGCTAGCATGGCGCCGGCAAAACGGCTGGCGGCGGCGGCAAACGGGGCTTCGCTGGCCTCCAGCAGGCGCACGCGATGGCCGCGCCGGGCCAAGGTCAGGGCCTGCCAGATCCCGAGGATTCCGGCGCCGAGAACGGTGATGTCGAGCTTACGCACTGCCAATGCCTGCCGCTGCTGGTTGAGCCGTGCAGACTTATCACCCGGTGCGGCGAAGGCGACAATGGGCAAGCTGACTGAACCGCGCCCGGTTATGGAGCCGATACCTGACGACAGGCAGCAGAGATGCCTGGAAACCGGGCCGCGGCGCATGTGCGCATCGTCTTTCGTCTGCTTGAAGCGATGCGGCTGTTACGGTACCAAGGTGTGTCGCAGCATGGACGGATCGCCAGAGAGAGCACGATGAGCATTGATACCTCGGACGGCCACAAGGCCATGGACTACCGCGAGCATGTTCGCACCTACGACGGATTCCTGAAGGGCTCGATCGTGCTTGTGGTGCTCGTCGCACTGATTCTGATCGGCATGCTGGTCTTCCTGGTCTGACGCTGGTTCTCCTGTTTTCACGAGCCTGAAAAAAAGCCCGGTTGCGCCGTCATAGGCAGGCCCGGAGACGGAGAGTTGCACCAAATGGTGACGATCGCCACCACACCGGAACAACAGGGGGAATCGCGCGTCGCGATCTCGCCCGAAACGGCCAGAAAGCTCGTCGCGCTGGGGTGCGAGGTCCGGATCGTCAGCGGCAGCGGACGTGCCTCGAGGTTCGCGGATGACGCCTACACGGCGGCAGGGGCCAGGGTCGTTGAACGGCCCGACCAGGCATTGGCGGGCGCCGACATCCTGCTGAAGGTGCGCCGCCCCCTGCTCGACGAGGTCAAGGCGCTGAAGCCCGGCGCGCTTGTCATTGCGATGTTGTCTCCGTACGACGACAAGGCCGAACTGGCAGAGCTGGCCGCCGAAAACGCCAGCCTGTTCTCGATGGAATTCATGCCGCGCATCACGCGGGCGCAGTCGATGGACGTGCTGTCAAGTCAGGCCAATCTCGCCGGCTACAAGGCCGTTATCGACGCCGCCTCGCTGTTCGAGCAGGCGATGCCGATGATGATGACGGCTGCTGGCACGGTGCCTGCCGCCAAGGTCTTCATCATGGGTGTTGGCGTCGCAGGCCTGCAGGCGATCGCAACGGCGCGGCGCTTAGGGGGGATCGTTTCGGCGACGGACGTGCGCCCTGCAACGAAGGAGCAGGTGGCTTCCCTCGGCGCCAAGTTCATTGCCGTCGAGGACGAGGAATTCAAGCAGGCGCAGACGGCTGCCGGTTATGCCAAGCCGATGTCGGAGGCCTACCAGCTGAAGCAGGCGGAACTCGTCGCCAAACATTTGACGACACAAGACATCGTCATCACGACCGCGCTGATACCGGGCCGGCCGGCGCCGCGCCTGATCAGCCGCCAGATGGTCGACAGCATGAAGCCCGGCGCCGTCATCGTCGATCTGGCGGCCGAGCGCGGCGGCAACTGCGAGCTGACGCAGCCCGACAAGCTGCTGGAGCATCGCGGCGTGCGCATTTACGGTCCGGTCAATCTCGCCGGCCGCGTGCCGGTCAACGCCTCGTCGCTCTACGCCAAGAACCTGCTCACCTTCCTCGAGACGATGATCGACAAGAAGGAGAAGGTGCTGGCGGTGAATTGGGCCGACGAGATCATCACCGGCACGCTCGTCGCCAAGGACGGCAAGATCGTGCACCCGAGCCTCAAGCCGAAGGAAGCCTGATCATGATTGCTGCACAGCGTTGGGCACAGCGCATTCCGGCGATTGCTATGGGGCTCGCGCCATTCCCGGCACTGGCAGCCGGCGGTGGCGATGTCAGCCCGTTCGTCTATCAGCTGATGGTGTTCGCGATCGCGATTTTCGTCGGCTATTTCGTGGTCTGGGCGGTGACGCCGGCGCTGCACACACCGCTGATGAGCGTCACCAACGCGATCTCCTCGGTGATCGTGGTCGGCGCGCTGCTCGCCACCGGCGTCGCAATGGTTTCATCAGGCTCGATGGCGGCCAAGATCTTCGGCTTCCTGGCACTGGTGATGGCGTCGATCAATATCTTCGGCGGCTTCCTCGTGACCCAGCGCATGCTGGCGATGTACAAGAAAAAAGAGAAAAAATGAGGGAGTAGGCAGTTGGGAGTAGGGAGTGGCGAAGTATTGGCCTCCTATTCCCTACTCCCAATTCCCTACTCCCTCGGAGTCTTCCCATGTCCGCCAACATCGTCGCCCTGCTTTACCTCGTGTCGGGGATCATGTTCATCCTGGCGTTGCGTGGGCTTTCGAGCCCGGAGACGTCGCGGACCGGCAATACCATCGGCATCATGGGCATGGTGATCGCCGTCGCCACGACGCTGGCGCAGATCGGCCGGTTGGATGACGGACTGACCTGGGGGCTGATTGCCGGCGGCTTGGCCCTCGGTGGCATCATCGGCGCGGTCACGGCTAAGCGCATCGCCATGACGTCGATGCCGGAACTGGTTGCCGCATTCCACAGCCTCGTCGGCTTGGCGGCCGTGTTCGTGGCAGCAGGCGCATTGTACGCGCCGGAAGCGTTCGGCATCGGCAAGGTCGGCGCCATTTACCCATCGAGCCTCTTGGAAATGGCGCTCGGCGTCGCCATCGGCGCGGTCACGTTCACAGGCAGCGTCATCGCTTTCACCAAGCTCTCGGGCAAGATGTCGGGCAAGCCCATCATGCTGCCCGGCCGCCATTTCATCAATCTGCTGCTCGGCGCGGCCATCATCGTGATGGTCTGGTTCTTCTGCTTCTCGGGTGGCGACGCGACGCTGTTCTGGGCGATCACGGCGGCGTCGCTGCTGTTCGGCATCCTGATCATCATCCCGATCGGTGGCGCCGACATGCCCGTGGTCGTGTCGATGCTGAATTCCTATTCGGGCTGGGCGGCAGCCGGCATCGGCTTCACGCTCGGCAACATCGCGTTGATCATCACCGGCGCGCTCGTCGGCTCGTCCGGCGCGATCCTCTCCTACATCATGTGCAAGGGCATGAACCGCGCGTTCCTGTCGGTCATTGCCGGCGGTTTCGGCGGCGAGGTGGCGGGTCCTGCTGGCGCCGCTGGTGGCGAACAGAAGCCCGTCAAGCTCGGCTCGGCCGAGGACGCAGCGTTCCTGATGAAGAACGCCGGCAAGGTGATCATCGTGCCCGGCTACGGCATGGCGGTTGCCCAGGCGCAGCACGCGCTGCGCGACATGGCCGACAACCTGAAGAAGGCCGGCGTCGAGGTGAAGTACGCGATCCACCCGGTCGCGGGCCGCATGCCCGGCCACATGAACGTGCTGCTGGCCGAGGCCAACGTGCCCTACGACGAGGTGTTCGAGCTCGACGACATCAACAGCGAGTTTGCGCAAACCGACGCAGTTTATGTGATCGGAGCCAACGACGTCGTCAATCCCGCAGCCGAGGAGGACAAGACCTCGCCGATCTACGGCATGCCGGTGCTGCAGGTCTGGAAGGCCGGCACCGTGCTCTTCAACAAGCGCTCGTTGGCCTCCGGCTATGCCGGCATCGACAACGCCGTGTTCTATCGCGACAACACGGTGATGGTGCTCGGCGACGCCAAGAAGATGACCGAGGAGATCGCCAAGAGCCTCTCGGGCAAGGGGCATTAAGGGGGCTGTGCCCAGGTTGCCTAAACTCGACCAGCTCGACATTCCCGACGCGAAGCTTTCCGCTTATCTGCTAGCTCTGAGCCATCCTGAAGGTGGTCCCAAGGCTCGATTCCTGGCGCGCTTCGGGTTTACGTTTGCTTCACCGGATATCCTGCGGCAAGCTCTATTTGCCCATGCTACGGCCAACGATATTGAAGCCCAACGCAACACGGCGTTTGGCGCAGTTTTCGAGGTTCGTGGACCGCTGCCGTCTCCCGATGGCCGCAATCCGGTTGTCGTAGTCGTCTGGATGATCGAACATGGCGCTTCATATCCGCGCCTGCTCACGTTGGTCCCCTAGGAGGACGACATGTCCGCCATCGCCGAACTGGATCATGTAGCACTCGCCCGGGACTTCCCGGAGCACGGGTTGGTCGCTGGCGATATCGGCTGCGTCATGATGGTGCACCAGAACGGCGCCGGTTACACGATCGAGTTCGTCTCGCTCGGCGGCGAGACCGTCGCGATCCTCACCGTCGAATCTGCCGCGGTCCGGCAGCTTGGGACGCGCGAGATTGCACACGTCCGCGAAATGGCGTGATTGCGTCGTTGCCGAACCGGTTTAAGCTTGGCCCGAAATGGGAGGCACCGGTGGCGGCACAGAAGTTCATCACCATCGAGCGCGGGCTCGGCCCTGAGGGGCGCGTTGCGGTTGTCCGCTTCGACCGCGGCGACAAGGTCAATGCGCTCAGCCCGGAAGCCATGCGGCAGCTGCGCGATGCCGCACGCTCGTTCGAGGATGACCTCGCCACCTCCGTGGTCATTCTCACCGGCACCGCGAAGGTGTTCTCGGCCGGCTTCGACCTGAAGGACGGTGAGCGCAAAGCCAAGGCCGCCGAAGGCCTCGCCGAGCAGCGCAAGTCCGTGCGTGTCGGTCCGTCGATGTGCCGCGCTTGGACTGAAATGGAGCAGGTGACCGTATGCGCGATCGAAGGTTTCGCCATCGGCGGCGGCGCTGCACTGGCGGTCTCGACCGATTTCCGCATCCTGGGTGAAGGCGCACACATGCGCATCCCCGAAATCGCACTTGGCTTGAACATGAGCTGGGGCTCGATCCCTCGGCTCCTGCAGTTGCTCGGCCCGGCCCGAACAAAGCTTGCCGTGATTCTCGCCAACGACCGCATCGAGGCGAAACAGGCGCTGGCCTGGGGCCTCGTCGAGGAGACGGCGGCGGACGGCCAGGTGCTGACGGCGGCCATGAAACTCGCCGGGCGCATTGCCGAGATGCCGCCGATCCCGGTGAAAATGACGAAGGTCACGGTCAACCGCCTCGCCGGCGCGCTCGATGAGCTTGCCACCCACATGGACCTCGACCAGTTCGTTCTGACGACCACCAGCGACGATCACCGCGAAGGCGCCGGCGCCTTTCTCGCACGGCGCAAACCGCGCTTCCGGGGGCGGTGATGGGCGCAGCCCTCAACCTGTTCGGCAACCCCAACTATCGCCGGCTCTGGGCGACAGGCGCGCTGTCGGGCGTCTCGCGCTGGCTCGAATTCATCGCGCTCGGCATCTACGCCTTCGAACTGACGCGCTCGCCACCGGCCGTTGCGCTCCTCGCCGTGCTGCGCATGATGCCCTACGTGGCGCTCGGCTTCTTCATCGGCGCCCTTGCCGACCGGTTCGACCGGCGCTGGCTGCTGATCATCGCAACGTTCGTCGTACTCGCGACGGCCACCACGATGGCGCTGCTGATCGGCGCGGGATACGGCAGCTACACGGCCGTCGCGGCGGCCACCATGATCTCTGGCGCGTTCTGGACGCTCGATATGCCCGTGCGCCGCCGCTTGCTGGTGGATTCCGCCGGTCAGGACCGCGTGGCGAAGGCCTTGGGGTTCGACAACTCGACCAACTACGCCATGCGCGCGCTCGGGCCGCTGATCGGCGGCGCCGCCTACCAGTTTCTCGGCATCGTCGGCATCTACACGCTGATTGCCGGCTGCTACCTCATTGCCTGCACGCTGGCCTATGGGTTGACGGTTACAGCCAAGCCCGCAACGGCGCCATCGAGCGGCATCCTGTCGGCGCTGCGCCTGCCGATCGCGCTCATCCTGAACCGGCGCTTTGCCGTGATCATGGGCGTGACGCTCGTCTACAATCTGTTCTGCTTTCCGTTCACGACGATGGTGCCGGTGATCGCGCAGAAGGATTTCGGCCTGATGCCGTTCTGGGTCGGCGCACTCTCGGCCTGCGACGGCATCGGCGGCACCATCGGCGCTCTTGCGGTCGGCATGCTCGGCAGCGAACGGACGCTGTTCCGCACCTACTTCGCGGGCTCGCTGGTGCTGCTGTTGCTGATGTTCGGCCTGTCGTTTCATCTGGTGCCGTCGACGGCGGTGATCGTGCTGGTGCTGATGGGGGCGGCGGCTGCCTGCTTTTCGGCCACGCAGTACGCGCTGGTGCATGTGCTCTCGCCGGCCGAAGTCAGGGGCCGCGCGACCGGCGTGCTCTCGATCTTTATCGGCTCCTCGATGTTCGGTCACTATCTTGCCGGCCAATTGTTCGATCGCTTTGCCTCGGTCGATGCCATGCGCGCGATGGCGGTCTGCGGCATCGCGACAATGTTCGTGCTGGGGCTCATCTGGGCCACGGCGAAGGACGAAGTTGCCAAGTCCGGCGCCTGACCGTTGGATGGCTGCACAGCGCGAGTAAAACCGATGTCGCTACAATTGAAGACTATGGCCTTCGGCGTGGGATTACTGGCGATCTACACGCTGGTCGTGTTCGGCGCCTGGTACAGTCAGCGCCGGCTGATGTATTTCCCCGACCCCGCGCGCGTGTTGCCAGCGAGCATTGGGCTTGCAGGCGTGTCGGAAACCGTCATCACCGCGCCGGATGGCGTCACGCTCGTGACCTGGACCGCGAAGGCGCGGCCGGGCATGCCGACACTACTCTATTTCCACGGCAACGCTGGGAATCTCGCTAGCCGGGCCAACCGGGTGCGGCGCTACACGGACGCCGGCTTCGGGTTGCTGATGCTGAGCTATCGCGGCTATGGCGGCAGTGGCGGCTCGCCTTCCGAAGCCAACAACGTCACCGATGCGCGGGTTGCCTACGACCGGCTGACGGCGCAAGGGATCAAGCCGCGCGATATCGTGTTGTATGGGGAGTCACTCGGCACCGGCGTTGCCGTGCAATTGGCAGCCGAGAAGCCGGTCGGCGCGGTGATCCTGGATGCGCCTTACACATCGATGGTCGAGATGGCGGCGCTGGCTTATCCGTTCATCCCCGTTCGCCCGCTCCTCGTCGACCGTTATGAGAGCGACCGGCACATCGCGAAAGTGAAGGCGCCGGTGCTGGTTCTGCATGGTATCCGCGACGGGGTCATTCCTGTAGCGATGGGTCGCGCGCTCTATGCCAAGGCGAACGAGCCGAAGCGGCTGGAGACCTATCCGGAAGGCCGGCATACGGACCTTGACGACCACGGGGCGTTTGCGGCGGTGCAGCGCTGGCTGGCCGAGGTGCGCAAACCCGACTGATTGTGCACCTGATTGATTGTCCAGTTGCGCTCCTCAAGTAAAAGGCCCGGCAGCTTGCGCTCCGGGCCCTTGCAATCAGATTGTCGCGTGCGTTCAGCGTGGGCCGCCAAAGCCACCGCCACCGCCACCGAAACCACCGCCGCCGCCGCCGAAGCCACCGCCAGCACCACCGCTACCGCCTGTGCCACCACCGAAACCACCGCCGCCAGCACCACCGCGACCACCGCCCGGACCGCCGCGGCCGGGCGGACCGCCAGCGGCGCCCGGCTTGACAACAACTTTGCCCGGCAGGAGACCCTCGCGCTGCGCCTTTTTCCGCGCCAGTTTGCGCGCCCGGCGCACAGCTTCCGCCTTCTCGCGGACGCGCTTTTCCGACGGTTTCTCGTAATAGTTACGGAGCTTCATCTCCCGGAAAATGCCCTCGCGCTGCATCTTCTTCTTGAGCGCCTTGAGAGCCTGATCGACGTTGTTGTCACGGACGAGGACTTGCAAGCGGATGTCATCCTTCGGATAGAGGGACAAGATGGGGGAAAACCACAAGGGCCTTGGCAGCCGACTCGAAAATCGACCACCGCAGCCCGGTTCATTGCGGTCCTTCTAGCAAACCCCGGTTAACATGTCCATCGGCTGACGACAGGTGATACCGTTGTGCAGATTGTTTGACCTGTGCTTCGCCGCTGCCCGCGCCATCCGGCCGGCTCCCTGCAGGGGAGTCGGATGGCGCAAAGTAAAAGCGATACCGGCGCCTGGCTGGTCGATGACAGGTCGAACATTTTGCT
>JANLQP010000327.1:0-3211 GCA_031367895.1 Hyphomicrobiales bacterium | reverse complement strand
ACACCGCATCGATGTGATCGACATTGGCGTCGATCAGCTGCTCGCGCAGATCGGGTGAAGTGTCGATCACGATCCGCGTCGTGCCCTGCTCCGAGACGCGCTCGGCGAGCAGCGAACAGCGGCGACGGCGGTTTTTCGGGTTGTTCGGATCGCAGGCGCCCCAGCCGAGCGCGGGACGCTCCTCCTCCGTAAACCCGACTTCGCCAGCCCGGTTATTCAAGTCTGAAAAGTGCCAATAGACGACATTCTTCGGCAATCACTGCGCGGGCGCGGTGCATTGCCGGCGTATGCGGGCAATTCCGCAACCACCCGAAGCAACCTACGCAAGCCGACCATGTGTGGGCGCAAGGCTTACTCGATGACTCGGTCGGCGCGTTTCACAAGGTCGGGCGGAATGGTCAAACCGAGAGCACTCGCAGCCTTGAGGTTGATCACAAACTCGCGTCTCGTGATGAGCTCGAATGGAATGTCTCCCGGCTTGGCACCTTTGAGGATTTTGTCGATTGCAGTCGGCACGCCGGCGAAGGTGTCGGTGAAGCTAGTGCCATAGCTGAATACGCCCCCCGCGTCCGAGGCACCGCCCCAAAACATGGTTGGCAGGCGATGCGCCGCGGCCAATTCCGAGATGCGTTTGCGCAAGGGGATTGTGACGGGGACTTCCAGAATCACCAGCGCCTGGGCTCCCTCGCTGGCCATCGCCTTGAAGGCCGCTTCGAGATCAGGCGTTGGGCCGCGTACTTTGAGAACTTGGGGCGTGAAGCCTGCACCCCGCGCTGCTTCCACGTTGGCGCGCTCGATGGGCGCTAGACCGCTGGCATCTGCGCCAGGGATGTCTGAGTCGCTCAGGATTGCGACACGCGCGAGTTTCGGAACGGCCTGCTTGAATATTTCCCATTGCTTAGCGCCGAGTGACGGGTCGTTGCTGGTGATACCGGTAATGTTGCCGCCTGGGCGTTCCAGTGTGGCCGCGAATCCAACAGCAACCGGGTCGGCGACGATCGCCGCCACGATTGGGATCGTCGAGCTGGCTTTCCGTGCGGCATTCGTCGGCGGTCCGCCATAGGTGGCAATGACGTCGACACCCAGACCGGCCAGCTCGACAGCAAATCCCGGCAGTCGTTCGAGTTGCCCTTCGGGAAAGCGAGGTTCGAAGACGATGTTTTTGCCCTCGACATAGCCCAGCTTCGCAAGCTCAGATTTTAACGAGTCGAAGACCGGACCGGGTCCCCAGTTGGAAAGCATGCCAACGCGAAAAACCTTGGCGTCCCTCTGCGCCAGCGCAAGATTCATGTCCGGCGCGGATGTTGCGACGACGCCGAGCGCGAGCAGCCCCAGCAGTCTGCGCCTGGTGATCGCCATCAATTCCTCCCTCAGTCCATGGTGTGAGCACCGTGAATGACGGGAGGATATATCGACGCCAGCCCGCGCGCTTGACATTTACCTGACATTTTCCTCACCAGCCGTGATTTTCACCGTGCTAGAGTGGGCACTGACGATGGGGCCGTCGGAGGGAATGGTTCTTGCGCTACCTGTTTGAGGATTATGCGTTAGACACTGACCGGCGCGAGCTCCGTCGCGGAGGGGACGCGCTTTCCGTTGCGCCACAGGTGTTCGATCTTCTTGTTTTCCTGATCCGCAACCGCGAACGGTTCGTCAGCAAAGACGAGCTCATCGCCGCCGTCTGGGACGGCCGCATCATCACCGACTACGCGCTCACGACGCGTCTGTACGTGGCCCGCAATGCCGTCGGTGACACCGGCGGTAGTCAGCGCCTCATCAAGACGCTACCGCGTAAGGGCTTCCGGTTCGTGGGGGCCGTGCGAGAAGAACAGGAACCTGGCAGCACATCGGCCGCCGGCATCCCCTTGGAGCGCGCCGGAGCAGCTGTCTCCGTGCCTTACCGACCCTCAATCGCCGTGCTGGCATTCACGAACATGTCTGATGACTCCCGTCATGGCTTTATCGCCGAGGGAATCGCAGACGATGTGGTGACCGAGCTGTCAAAGCTGCGCTGGCTGTCGGTCGTCTCACGCAACTCGAGCTTCACCTACAGGAGCAAGGCCATCGACGTCGGCGAGGTCAGCCGGGTGCATGGCATTCGTTACCTGCTGGAGGGTAGCGTGCGCCGGCTGGAAGGTCGCACTCGTGTCACCGGCCAGCTCATCGATGCGACAACAGGTGCGTACATTTGTACCGAGCGCTACGATCGCAGGCTTTCGGACATTCTGACCCGCCAAGATGAAATCCCGGAAGCCTTGGCGGCATCCATTGCGTCGGCAATCGTCCGCGCCGAACGGCAGCGGGCCGTGCGCAAGCACCCCGAGGAGCTCGGGGCGTGGGAATCACATCAGCGCGGCATGTGGCATATGTCCAAATGTGACGCCGCCGAGAACCGACTGGCTCGCACTTTTTTTCAGCGCGCGGTGGACTGCGATCCAACCTACGCTCCGGGCTACGGCGCTCTGGCATGGTCCCACATGATGTCCGCGTCCATTTACAGCGAGATGACGGTCGCCGAAGGCTGCTCTCTGGGCGAGCCGCTTGCGCGCAAGGCGCTTGCGCTCGACGAGAATGACACCGAAGCCCGCGCACGGCTAGCGCTCGGAGCCCTGCTGCAAGGCGACCTTGAAGGAGCTTTCGACGAGGCGCAGCAGGTTCTGGCCGTCGATGGGAAATGTGCCGATGCCCTCGGCGTCAAGGGAGCGGCCTTGGTGTATTCGGGACGTCGGGCAGAAGGCCGTACGGCCCTGCAACAGTATCTCAAATTGAGCCCCGGCGATCCTGCCCGTCCGATCCGCCTCACGCAGATCGCGGTGTCGCTGTATCTTGACGGCGGCTATGACGAGGCTGCGCTGACAGCCAGGCAAACGATCCGCCAATATCCCAAGCACCCATTCGCCTATCGCTGGCTGGCGGCATCGCTCGGCCAGCTTGGCCGCGCCGGAGAGGCGCAAGCCGTGCTGCAGACGCTGCAAACTAACTCACCGTCATCCTTCGACATGTACGTGCGGCGACGGCCGCCGGAGTATTGCAGGGTCGAGTATGCGCCGATGCTGGAAGGTCTGCGCAAGGCCGGCTGGAAAGAATGATACGCGAGAGCACTTGCGATTTTCATTACCTCTAGGAGGTCTCCTTCGGGGTCATATGCGGAGGTCAGTCGGCGCTTCTTCCGCTGTGAGCTCTAGGGTCTGTACCTAAATAACGCCATGTG
>JANLQP010000314.1:0-58582 GCA_031367895.1 Hyphomicrobiales bacterium | reverse complement strand
CGCGCCGGCTTCATGTTGGTGCCGACGAAACCCGGCGAACGTCTTGGCCCCGAGATGATGATCGTACTCGGACGCATCCGTGTGCGTGGCGCAGGTGATGCTTTGGCCAATTGCGACGGCAGCGATGCCGGTGCTGCCTCCTCGGGCACGGAGCCGAACCGTGCGAGCGCCTTGGCTGCCCAATCGCTCGTTTCGGCATCCGCTTCGGCTTGCGCCTTTGCTTGCCTGGTCGCGATGCTCTTCCCAGCGACACTGGCACCGCGCGCCACGGCCTTCGCGCCCGCATAAACCAGAAGCTCAATCATGCCGCAACCCTCATGCGCCTGCTCCGATCTGGCGTGATTTCACCACGGCGAGATGAACAATCGGCTGCGCAGCATGGTTAGCATTTGGTGAGTGGGCGTCTTGCGTGACCGCCAAATTCACCGCTTGCGCCAGGCCTGGAAGCGGGCGAGCACGAAACGATCCAATGCCAGATGCGCGAGCTTCACCGCGAGCGCGGTCAGCAGGATGAGCGTCGCCATCGCGGCAGCGGCAGCCGTCATGCCGGCCTCGTCCATGTGCACGATGGAGATGGCGGCGAGCTTCGTCTGCGGGCCGTAAAGGAAGATCACGGCCGAGACCGTCGTCAGCGCGTTCACGAACATATAGACGGTGATGTCGAGGATCGCCGGCAGTGCGATCGGCACGGTGACGCGCCAGAACGTCGTCGTGAACGGCACGTGCAGCGAGGCACCGACAGCTTCCAGCTCGCGGTCGATCTGCTTCAGGGCTGTGACAGCGGTGACATGCGCGGTCGTGTAGAAGTGCGCGATCGTGTTGAGCGCGAGCAGGGTCACGGTGCCGTAGATGAGGCCGAGCGGGTTGTTTTGGGCGTTGATGAAGAAGACGTAGCCGAGGCCGAGCACCAGCCCCGGCACCGCCATCGGCAGCATCGCAAGCAGATGGGCTGCTGCCCGCAAACGCTCCGAGCCGCGGCCCTTTTCGATCAGGTAGGCGCCGGTGAAGATGATCGCCGTGCCGATGGTCGACGCCAACGCTGCCATCTGCAGCGATGCGATGTACGGCCCGGCACCGTTCGGCTCGAACTCGGCGAAGTTGTACCACTTGAGCGAGAGCTTCAGATTGTAGGGCCAGTAGGTGATGAACGAGCCCCAGACGGCAACGCCAACCACAGAGGCGATCAGTCCGCCAACAATCGCGCAATACACCAACGCCGCGCGATCGGCGACGGCGCGGGGCTTCGGCACCAGCGGGACGGCGCGTGCCGTCAGCAGCGCCACCTGTTTGCCGCGGATGTGCCGGTCGACGCCGAACGCCAGCACGGCGGGCACCAGCAGTACGAGGCCGACGACGGCGCCCATCTCGAAGTTCTGCTGGCCGATGACCTGCTTGTAGGCGTCGGTCGCGAGCACGTTGAACTGGCCGCCGATGACTTTGGCGATGCCGAAGTCGGTCACGACCATCGTGAAGATGACGAACGCGGCGGAGACGAGGCCATAGAGTGCGCCGGGCAATGTCACCGTCGCGAAAGCGCGCCAACGCGAGGCACCGAGCACTTCGGCGGCCTCGTAGAGTCGCGCGTCGGCGAGCGACAGCGCGGTCGTGAGGATCAACACGGCGTGCGGGAAGCCGTAGAAGACGTGCGCCAGGATCATGCCGGCGGGGCCGTAGATGGTGCCGCCCATCAGCCAGCTCTTGAGGAAGCCTTGGTTGCCGAAGATGTAGATGAGCGAGATCGCCGACAGCAGCGAAGGCGCAAACAGCGGCAGCAGCGCGAGGCCAGCGAAGAAAGGCTTCCCCGGCATGGCCGTGCGCGTCAACGCGTAGGCGTAGCCGAACGCCAGCGGCACGACGATCGACGTGGCGACGACGCTGACCCAGACGCTGTTCCAGAGCGATGACACGAGCTGTGGTGTCGCGAAGTAACGCGCGTAGTTGGCGAGGCCGACGAAGTGGCCATCCGCGGACTGGAAGCTTTTCAGCAGCAGTGTCGCCAGCGGCAGCGCGATGGCGACGACGAGGAAGGCGACGAGCGCGAGCACGCCGGCACGCATGATGGCCGGTTCCCACGCGAGCACGGGATTGGGCGGGCGCGCGGCAGTGCTGTGCGGGGTGTCGGTTCGGGTGTTGGTCATACAGGCACCGCATCGCGTTCCGGAAACACCAGGATCGCGGCCGGCGGGATCGCGATGTCGATCGATTTTCCCGCAGCGAGCAGGCGCATGCGTTCGTCGGTCGGGGTGATGTCACCGTGCAGCTCGAGTTCGGATGAGATGTCGGGCACAAGCGTGACGCGCACGAAAGCGCCGAGGAACTCGACGTTTGTGATTGTGGCCTTGAATCTGTTGGATCCGTTTGCCGCGTCGGTACCAACGAGTACGGCTTCGGGGCGAAAGCCGATGCGCAGCAGTCCGGCTGGTGCGGGTGTGATGGTTGTCAGCGCGAGATCACCGCAATTGACGCGGCCGTCAGCGCCAGAAACGCCGTCGAGCAAGTTCATCGCGCCGACGAAATCGGCAACGAATGCGGTGGCGGGCTTCGTGTAGATCTCTCGCGGCGTCCCGACCTGCTCGATGCAACCCTGGTTCATCACGACGATACGATCCGCCATCGACAGCGCTTCTTCCTGGTCGTGCGTGACGAGGATGGTCGTCACGCCGAGGCGGCGCTGGAGGTCCTTGATCTCGGCACGCAGTCTCAGACGCACGCGCGCATCCAGCGCGGAAAGCGGCTCGTCGAGCAGCAGCAGGCTAGGGCTCGCGGCAAGTGCACGCGCAAGGGCGACGCGCTGCTGCTGGCCGCCGGACAACTGGGCCGGGTACTTCGCGTGCTGATCGGCAAGGCCGACCGTGGCGAGCAATTCGTCGACGCGGGCGGTGATGTCCGGCTTCGGCCAGCGGCGGGTGTCGAGGCCGTAGCCGATGTTGTCGGCGACGGTGAGGTTCGGGAACAGCGCGTACGATTGGAAGACGATGCCGAAATCGCGCGCGGCGGGTGGAGCGTTGGAAACGTCACGGCCGGCGATTTCGATCGAGCCCGCGTCTTGCGGGTCGAGCCCGGCGATGACGCGCAGCAGTGTGGTCTTGCCGCATCCCGAGGGGCCAAGAAAGCAGACGAGTTCGCCCTTGGGGATCTCGAGCGAAACGCCGTCGAGCGCGGTGAAGCTGCCGAACCGCTTGACGATGCCGTCGACGCGGACGTGTGGCGGGTTGGGCGCCGACGCGTAATGTGCGGGCAAGGCGGATGTGGCGTTCATTGCTTCGGCGCCGCCTTGCCGTCGTAGCGCCGCGTCCATTCTTTCAGGATCGCCTCGCGCTCGTCGGCCATACGCTGCAGATCGATCTTCGCCATGCGCGCCTCAGCGTCGGCCGGGTAGTTCGGCGGCAGCGCCTTGATCTCGGGATGTGCGACGATGGCGTATGATTTCGCGTAGAGCGCATTGGCGTCCTTCGAGGCGAGCCAGTCCATCACTTTCTTGGCGACCGCGAGCTTCGGCGTGCCCTTGATGATGGCCGACGCCTCCATGTCCCAGCCGGTGCCTTCGGCGGGCAGGATGATCTCGATTGGCGCCCCGTTCGACTTCTCTTTCGCCGCGCGCATGTCGAAGCCGAGGCCGACGATCCGCTCGCCGCGTGCGGCTTGCACGCACGGTGCGCTGCCCGAATGCGTGTAGACGGCGATGTTCGCGTGCAAGGCGTCCATGAAGTTCCAGGCAGCGGTGTCGCCCATGCTTTGCAGCCAACTCGCAACCATCAGATAGCCGGTGCCGGACGACGCTGGATGCGGCATCACGAGATGGCCCTTGACTTTCGGGTTCGTCAGGTCCTGCAGCGATCTCGGCGCGATGAGGCCAACCTTGCCGCCCTCGATCGTGTTGAAGCAGACGACGGCGAGAAAGGCGTCCATGCCGACATAAGTGCCGTTCGCCGAGCGGAACTGCGGTTTCAGCTTGTCGCTGCCAGCTGCGGCGTAACTCTCGAGCATGTTCTGCTTCGTCAACAGCAGCAGGCTCGAGGCGGCGAGGCCCAACACCATGTCGGCTTTTGGTGATGCTTTCTCAGCCAGCAGACGCGCGGTGATAACGCCGGTCGCATCGTGCACCCACTGCACATCAGCCTCGGGCACGGCCTTCTCGATCTCGCGCTTGAAGACACCAAGTTGCTCGTTCTCCATCGACGTGTAGGCGACGAGAGGCGTTTTCTGGGCGCTGGCCGGTGATGAGAGTGTGAGGGTTAGCGTTAGCGTCAGCAGTGACGCTATTGCCTTGTAGAAATCAAAAAACAGACCCGTTGTCATGGTCGGGCTTGTCCCGACCACCCATTGTCCAACTGACACAGACGCCAGAGTTTCGTGGCGCGGAATCAACGAGTCGTTGCCCTTGGCGCTCTCGGCACGATGGGTCCTCGGGACAAGCCCGAGGATGACACCCTTGGATGTATCTTGGATGAACCGGAACGCACGAACTCGTGTGGACGCCCAGATAGTGCGATCGTATTTGAACATTGCCCCTCTCAGCGCATTGCGCTCGAATTTCTGACATGGCCGCTCAAGCCGCCGCAACGTGGTTCAGCGCCACGTCGAAGACGTCGAAGTTGCGCAAGCTTCGCGTCGCGGGAACCGTCAGCCGCCGATTGGCGATCATCGGCACACGCTGTTCGGTGAGGCCGCCGTGCGAGCGCAAGGGTTCGTCGAGGCCCAAGAGATCGTGTTTTTCCGGAGCGGTACCAAGCGTCATATGCCGCGTCGAGGTGACGACGATGTCGCCGATGCGGTCGGCGGGAAGCTCGAAGCGCTCGCAGGCGCTGGCTTGCGTGAGCGCCTGATCGACGCCGTCGATGGCACGCAACTTGGCGATCAGCCCGGCGACATCGCTGCCGGCCGGCACGTGCACCGTCGCGAACGAGCCGAGCGCGCCGTGATGGACGACGTAGGGGTCGGTGATCGGCAGGATGACGCGCGCCTTGGCCCGGCCGAGCCATTGGTCGAACAGCGTCTGCAGGTAGACGACGTTCGGGCGGCCTTGCGCGTCGTGCTTGTCGTTCATGCCGTGGTCGGCGGTCGCGACGATGATCGCCCCAAGTTTGTCGAGTGCGGCCAGTTGGCCGTCGATCATGGCGTAGAAGTCGTTGGCGACTGGCGTGCCCGGGCCGACCTTGTGCTGGATGTAGTCGGTGGTCGAGAGATACATGAGATCGGGCCGGAACGACTGCATCAGCTTGACGCCGGCGGCGAGGACGAAGCCGGAAAGATCGGCGGAATAGACATCAGGCAAAGGCTTGCCGATGAACGCCAGCACGTCGTCGATGCCGTTGTCGGACTTGGTTGCCTTGTCCGCGCGCTCGGATGAAAACGCGATGGCGCGGCCGGTGCCGTAGTCCAGGCCGTGCGACAAAAGCAGGCGCAACTTGTCCTTCGCGGTGATTGTGGCGACGCGGGCGCCCGCATTGTGGAAGGCCGCGAGGATCGTTGGCGCGCGCAGGAAGCGCGGGTCGTTCATCATCACCTCTTTGCCGGACTCCGCGTCGTAGAAAAAATTGCCGGCGATGCCGTGTACGCAGGGCGGTCGGCCGGTGATGATCGAGAGGTTGTTCGGGTTGGTGAAGCTCGGGATGACGCTGTCGGCGAGGAGATTTGCGCCCTCGCTCAGCATGCGGGCGAAAAACGGGGCGCGGCCGGCCTCGATCGCGCGCTCGATGTAGCCGGGCTCGGAGCCGTCGAGGCAAACGACGACCGTCGGTGCCGTTGGCCAGTTATAGGTGCGGCCGTTACAATCAACTGTCTGGGCCATGTCGGCACTCCCGTTTTCGCGGTCTCGCGTATCGTTGCGGGCTCAACTCGAGCGTATCAACGCAAGCCCGGCGAGAACCAGTATGCCAGCCGCAACCCGAACGGGGATAAGTGGCTCTTTCAACAGCAATACGCCAATCGCGGCGGCGAAAAGCACGCTGGTTTCGCGAACTGCGGCGACCAGCGCGATCGGCGCGACGGTCATGGCCCAGATGGCGACCCAGTAAGAGAGCATCGACAACCCGCCGCCGCCGAGCGCGAGCATGGCGCTGCCGGGCAGCACTTTGGCGATGCCGTCCCGTTGTCGCAACCAGCCGAACACGGCCATCATCACGCCGTCGAGCAGGAACAGCCAAACCGTGTAGCCATGCGGGTTGGCGGAGAGGCGGGCGCCGTGGCCGTCCACGAGGGTGTAGGTGGCGATGCTGACCGCGGTTGCCAGCGCAAAGCCGATGGAGCGGCCATCGAAGACGCTGGCTGGCCTGCCGCCACGCAATGACAACAGCAGCACGCCGGACGTGAGCAGCAGGATGCCGGCCCAGCCTTTCGCCGCTGGTGTCTCGGCAAAGATCAGCACGCTACCGATAGCGGTGAGCAGCGGGGCGGCGCCGCGCGCGATCGGGTAGATCTGGCCGAGATCAGCGGTACGGTAAGCCTCGGCCAACGCGATCCAATAGACCAAGTGAATAGCAAGTGAGGCGCCGAGAAAGGGCCACGACGAAACGTGAGGGGCACCGACGAACGGGACCAGCGGCAGCGCGACGATGCCGGCAGCAACGGCCACCAGCGTGATCGCGATGGCGGGATCGATCGTGAGTTTCAGGCTGGCGTTCCAGCCGGCATGGCAGAGCGCCGCCGCCAGCACGGCGAGAAACACGGATAAGTCCATTCAGGTTTCCCTCGTCCGGCGCAGTTGGCGTTTTCGTAGGGTGCAATAGGCGGCCTGCACTACCGCCGCATTGCACCGATCGAGCGTTGGATCGGTGCAATACGGTTCGCTATTGCACCCTACTTACCGGCCTTCAACACATCGCGGATACCGGCGGCGATCTTGTTGCGGTCGGGGAAGACGTGATCCTCGAGCACGGGACTGTAGGGGATAGGTACGTTCAAGGCACAGACGCGGCGCACGGGGGCCTTCAGCGCGCGGAACGTGTCCGGATCCTCGGTGACGAGAGCGGCAATCTCGGCCGACAGCCCGGCGGTCGGACCGGCTTCATCGGCGACGACGAGGCGGCCGGTCTTGCGCACGGAGGCGCGGATCGTTTCGGTATCCATCGGCACCAGCGTGCGGGGATCGACAACCTCGACGGAAATCCCCTCTTTCGCCAGCGTTTCGGCGGCGGCCAACGCTTCGTGCACGAGCCAGGCGATGGCGACCACCGTAACGTCGCTGCCTTGCCGCTTGATGTCGGCCACTCCGAGCGGGATCGTGTAGTCCTCCTCCGGCACCGGCCCCTTCATCCCGAGCAGGCGGTTCGATTCAAAGGAGATGACCGGATTGTTGTCGCGGATCGCGGATTTCAGCAGGCCTTTCAGATCGTAGGGCGTCGAGGGCAGGAACATCTTCAGGCCGGAGAGGTTCATGAACATCGAGTAGGGGCACTGGCAATGCTGCGCCGCGAGCCGGGTGCCGCCGCCGACGTTGGCGCGGTAGACGATCGGGAACTTGCGCTGGCCGCCGAACATGTAGTGGATTTTCGAAGCCTGATTGACGATCTGGTCCATGGCGACGAACGAGAACGTCACTTGCCGCCAGTCCATGATCGGGCGATAGCCGGAGCCGGCGGCGCCGATCGCCATGCCGGTCAAAGCGCCCTCGGCGATGGGTGTGGCACGCATGCGTACCGGCCCGAATTCCTTCTCCAGGGGCGTGATCGGATCGGTCGACATGTAGAAGATCTTGGCGTCTTTGCGCATTTCCTCGGCGACGGCTTCGAGACCGGCCTGGACGTAGGTGATTTCACGCATGGGCGTCGCTCCCGCTGATATGATGTTGGGAAAGGTGGCCACTGCTCCTGGCCGCCGTAACCCAACCTGAATTGGCCGGTAAGTTGTTGGGTTACGGCCGCGAGTGCAGTACAACTAACCCAACCTAAATCGCTACGCCGCGTACATGTCTTCCAGCGCATCCTCAGGCTTCGGAAACGGGCTTGCGTCG
Organism: Hyphomicrobiales bacterium; assembly: GCA_031367895.1. GTDB lineage: Bacteria > Pseudomonadota > Alphaproteobacteria > Rhizobiales > Hyphomicrobiaceae. The sequence goes on along the minus strand of JANLQP010000314.1, from coordinate 50,631 downwards.
GCGAATTTACAGGACGCTTCGATCGTCGCGAGCACGTCCAGGTCCAGCGCCTTCCAAGCCGCGTCGGACAACTGGCCTTGCGCCTTGAGGCGATCGGCGAGACGCGCGATCGGGTCCTTCGTCTTCCACGTCTCGATTTCGGCTTTGTCGCGCGGATCGGGCTGGCCCTTGCGCTCGGTGTGCGCGCGCCAGCGGTAGGTCTTGCACTCGATTAAGGTCGGCCCTTCGCCGGCGCGTGCTCTGGTCACAGCACGGGTCGCCGCCTGATACACCGCGAAGATGTCGTTGCCGTCGACAGTGATTCCGGGGATGCCGTAGCCCGCCGCGCGGCCCGCCACATCCGGCATCGCGTGCGTGGCGGTGGAGGGCGTTTGCGCGGCGTAGCTGTTGTGTTCGCAGACGTAGATCATCGGCAGCTTCCAGGCAGCCGCGATGTTGAGACACTCGTGGAACGGCCCGGCGTTCGAGGCGCCGTCGCCGAAGAACGAAACCGCGACGCCGCCTTTGCCATCCATCTGCGCGGCGAGGCCGGCGCCGGTCACAATCGAGATGCCGCCCGCGACGATGCCGTTGGCGCCGAGCATGCCGATGCCGAAGTCGGCGATGTGCATGGAGCCGCCCTTGCCTTTGCAGTAGCCGGTGGAGCGGCCGTACAACTCGGCCATCATGCGGTTCAAGTCGGCGCCCTTGGCTATGCAGTGGCCGTGGCCGCGATGCGTCGAGATGATTTTGTCGTCGGTGCGCAATGCCGCGCAGACGCCGGTCGCGACCGCCTCCTCGCCGATGTAGCAGTGCACGACGCCGTAGATCTTGCCGGCGTGATAGTCGTCCGACGCGCGCTCCTCGAAGCGGCGGATCGTCTGCATCCGGCGCAGCATCGCAAGCTGTGTCTCGGGAGATAGGTTCAGATCGCTCATGCGGCGGCTCCTTGTGCAGGCTCGTCGGCCGATGTCCGGATCGGCGCAAAGCAACACTACCGGGATGCCCGCCCTGGCGACAAGTGGTGCGGGTGACACTGCGAAGCTCGATACTTAAAGCACGATGCCGACCGCCATTTTCGCATCGCAACCTCGAACCAAACCCGTTGCGATCGACACCGGGTGGGCATCGGGCTTTGAAGGCCGGGGTGCCTTGATCCTTATCTTTTGGGCTGATTTTATTTCGCCTTAACGGCCGTGCTGTAAGCTTCGCTTGCGGTATGACAGCTGGAGGGTTTTGCGTGCAAACCGGAAAAAATGACGTGCTCGACTGCATCCGGGGCACCTTGGCGCTCCTGATCGGCGTCGACCGGGCGCACGTCGTACCTGACGCGCGATGGCAAGATTTCGGCGCGGATCGGTTCGATTTTTTTGCAGTCTTGCGCGACGTGCAAAAACGGTACGGGATCGAAATCCCTGATGACGACGCCTTCGAGATGGAGAAGGTGGGTGATCTGATTAAGTTTGTCGAGGCCGTCCGCTGCCGCCAGAGCGATCCTCCGCGGTTCAAGTTGCTTGTTTGATGTTTCAGCAGGCGAAGCTGCTCGCGCACGACTCGCCCGCAAATCTTGCGCAATGCCTCCCAATCGCGCGCCTCCAGAGCGGGCGTGGCTGCATAAGGCGGTTGCGCCTCGGCGCGTTTGCGGCGCCGGGGCGGCAGGTCAGCAGCGGTGAGGTCTATCGGGCGGCGGCGTCGGGTCGCACCTCGATACAGAACAGATAGCCGGAGCCGCGCAGCGTCTTGATGATCTCGACGCCACCCGCATGCTTTTCGAGCTTGCGGCGCAGGCGGCCGACCAGGACGTCGATTGAGCGCTCTGTGCTGCTATCGTCATCGCCGCGAAGATGCTTTGCGATCTCGGCGCGGCTCAGCGGATGGCGCGGCGTCCGCACGAAGATCGACAGCAGCTCGATTTCCGCGGCGGTCAGTTCGACCGGCTTGCCTGCGGGTGACCACAGACGATGCCCGGCAATGTCGAACCGCCAGTCGTCGAAGACGACGGCCGCCGTGGCTTGAAACGCAGGCTGTCGCGCCTCCGCGAAGCCCGGGAATGTCGCAGGCCGGCGTGCCCGGCGCAGGATCGCCCGCACGCGCGCGACCAATTCGTCTGCATCGAAGGGTTTCGTCACGTAGTCGTCAGCGCCGACTTCGAGCGCGACGACTTGCGACACTTTGCTCGCCTTTGCTGTAACGATGACGATCGGCACATCGGTGGATTGCCGGATGGTCCGGATGACATCCAGCCCGTCGGCATCGGCGAGTTTCAGATCCAGCGTGATGAGCGTGATGCCAGTCGTATCGAGCAGCGTCATCACGTCCGCGGCGTTCAGCGCAGTCGATACGGCAAAACCCGCGTCCTCGAAGGTTGCCCGCAGAAGGTTCACCGCAGCGGCATCGTTGTCGGCAATGACAATGCGTGCCAATTGTGTGCCTGAGCCGGTCATGGTCCGCAGAAAGCTTGCCCCCGCGCTTCTGCCTCGGCGTCGGTCGTCGCGCAAAAGGCGCGATCTGATGCCCGGCCAAAAGCAACTTATGGTTGAAATCCGGGTTCTTGCCCGCCTGAGTAGAACGTCGTTCAATAGTAGCATGGAACGCCAAACTTTCAATCATGCTGAAATACAGATATCCTGCTAATTGCCCGATCGGCCGGCGGGTTTTCCTTCCGCGGTTCGGCACTGGTCCGGTGTCAGGGCGGCATAGTCGACGCGAACAAGATAAAGCCCGCGCGATGGCGCCAATGCGCCGCAGGCCGCACGGTCGCGTGCCTCGAGTGCTGCCTTCATATCGGCTGGACGCCAACGACCGTCGCCGACGTTCTTCAGGCTGCCGACAAACGAGCGCACCTGATGGTACAGGAACGAGCGGGCCGATGCCGCGATGCGGATCTCTTCGTCCGCGCGCGTCACATCGAGGCGGTCGAGCGTCTTCAGCGGCGAATGCGCCTGGCAACCGGCAGCGCGGAAGGTCGTGAAATCGTGCCGGCCGAGGAGATGGCTGGCCGCCTCGGCCATGGCGCCGGCATCGAGTGGGCGCGGCACCCACCAGACCCGGTTGCGGTCGAGCGATGGCGGCGCCTTGCGCGCGAGGATGCGATAGAGATAGTGCCGCGCGGTCGCCGAAAAGCGGGCATCGAAATCGATTTCGGCTTCGGTAGCGTCGAGGATGACGATCGGGTCCGGCTTCAGATGGTAGTTCAGGGCTTCGCGGACCTTGAACGGCTCCCAGCGACGCGAAAGTTCGAAATGGGCGACCTGGCCGAGTGCGTGCACGCCCGAGTCCGTCCGTCCCGCGCCGCGCACGACGACCGTTTCGCCGGAGAATCTGGCGATCGCGTCGGTCAGGCGGCCCTGGATCGAGGCGCCGACAGGCTGCATCTGCCAGCCGACGAAGGGCGTGCCATCGTATTCGATGAGGATGCGATAGCGGGGCATGACACGCGGCCGTTGGAGCAACGCAAAGGCGGCGCAGCGTGATCGCCGGCCGCCCCCGTCACCTAGCGTCTGCCGCGTTTGCCGGCAAGCGTGCGCCATTCCCCGACTGTGCGATCGTGCTGCATGTTGTGCGTTGTCATACCGGCGAGCAAAATGTTCGACCTGTCATCGACCAGCCAGGCGCCGGTATCGCTTTTTCTTTGCGCCATCCGACTCCCCTGCAGGGAGCCGGCCGGATGGCGCGGGCAGCGGCGCAGCACGGGTCAAACAATCTGCACAACGGTATCAGTGCTTGCCGCCACCGCCGGCGTTGCCACCGCCGCGGTTGACGCTGCCGACGTTCGGTTTGCCACTGACGTGGACCGGGCGATGCTTGGCCCCGGCAAAGCGCGACGCACCGAACCGTTGCGCGCCGTGGTTGAAGGCGCGACGGCCGGCTGCGAAGCCACCGCCATAAGACGTGCCGCCGTAACCGCCGCTATCGGCCTCGTTGCCCGATTGATCGTAGTTGTAGTTGTAGTTGTGGTTTGTGGAGCGATGCTCCTCGTGCCCCAGATACAGCGGCGTCGTGCCACCCGGATTGATGATCACCTTGGAATGTGGCGGCAACGCGCGAAAGACGCGCACGCCGGCCTCGAGCGTCACGGTTGCACCGTAAAACGCGCGGGTCTCGATGCGGGTGGTGGTGGCTTCCTGGGCAGCGGCAGCTGCCGGGAGCAGCGCGGCGGCCAGCGCCAGCGCGGCAAGTGGGGTTCGACGCAACATAGGGGAACTCCAGAATGGCGAACGGATGGCTGAGATTACGTCCGAACAGGCGCGGCCGTTCAACGAATTGGTAACGACGTTAACGAGAGACGGCGGGCTGTACTTGATGTCTTTGTGAGGCACTGATTGCGTCGGATGCGGTGATTTGGCCGGGCGTGTCGTCGGGCGTGTCGTCGATTGCCGTCCCCGGCCAAACCTGCGAAGCTTCAACGCTTCGCGAGGAGAGTGCTATGCCACAACAACCGCCTGCCGCGCCCGGGATGGCGCTGGCCGAAGTCGACACACCCGCGCTGATCGTCGATCTCGACGCGTTCGAGCGCAACTTGAAGCGCATGGCGGACGCGGTGACGAAGGCAGGTGTGCGTCTGCGGCCGCACGCGAAGACGCACAAGTCGCCGATCGTCGGCTTGAAACAGATGTCGCTCGGCGCCGTCGGGCTCTGCTGTCAGAAGGTCTCCGAGGCCGAGGTGATGGTGCAGGGCGGTATCCCTGACGTGCTCGTCTCGAACGAGGTCGTGGGCGCGCGCAAGCTCGACCGGCTGGCCGCGCTGGCGCATCAGGCCCGCGTCATGGTTGCCGCCGACAATGTGCTGGCGGTCGAGGGCTTGGCGGCCGCAGCGCGGAAAGCGGGCGTCGAAATCGGCGTGCTGGTTGAAATCAACGTTGGCGCGAACCGCTGCGGCGTCGAGCCGGGTGAGCCGGCCGTGGCGCTCGCCAAGCACATCACGCGGCAGAAAGGTCTGCGGTTCGCCGGGCTGCAGGCCTATCAAGGCCGTGCCCAACATTTGCGCACGATGGAGGAGCGCCGCGCCGCCATCAACGCGGCAATCGAGATGACCGGGCGCACGGTGGGCCAGCTGCGCAAGGCGGGCCTCGCGTGCGTGGTGGTTGGAGGTGCGGGTACCGGCACGTTCGAGCTTGAAGCCGCAAGCGGCGTCTATAACGAATTGCAGGCCGGGTCGTACTGCTTCATGGACGCCGATTACGCCCGCAACAAGCGCGCCGACGGCGGCCGCTTCGACACCTTCGAGCACGCGCTTTTCGTGCACGCGACGATAATGAGTATGCCGATCGCGGAGCGGGCGGTCGTCGATGCCGGTCTCAAGGCGTTCGCGTTCGATTCAGGCCCGCCGGAAGTTTCCGGGCTGGCCGGCGCCGTCTACGAGCGTCCCTCGGATGAGCACGGCAACCTGAACGTTGCCGCCTGCAATGTGCGCCCGAAGCTCGGCGATACCGTGCTGTTGATCCCAGGCCACTGCGACCCGACGATCAACCTGCACGATTGGTACGTCGGCATTCGCGGCCTCGGTGCGGCGGCACCACGCGTCGAAAGCTTATGGCCAGTGGCGGCCAGGGGTGCGGTGTTCTAAACGCATGTTCCGATTTCGTTCCCACAGTTCACATTTGGGAAACAATCTTACGCTATTGCGTCCTGGCGTCACTGACCCAATATGTGGCGCGACTGCACCCCTTGGGAGACCGACATGAGCCCAGATGAACGCCAGATGATCGCCGACCTGTTCGAGCGCATGCGCTCGTTCGGCCCAGTCGACAAGGATCGGGACGCCGACGCCCTCATCCTGCAGCTGATGCGCCAGACGCCCGATGCCGGCTACAAGCTCGTGCAGTCGGTGTTGGTCCAGGAAAACGCCCTGCAGGGCTCGGAAGCCCGTATTCAGGACCTTGAGCAACAGATCGCCCAGTTGCAGGCGGACCTCGCTCAGTCGCAGCAGCGACCGCAGCAGCAGTCCGGCGGCGGGTTCCTCGGCGGCATCTTCGGCGGCAAGCAGCAGGCGCCGACCCCGACCAGCGTTCCGGTCACGGGCCGCAGCGCTGGCTTCGGCAATGCTCAACCCCAGCAGCAGGCAGGCAGCCCCTGGGCCCGTCCGGCACAACCGCAGCAGGGCTACCAGCAAGGCGGTTACCAGCAGCCCATGCAGGCGCAGGCTCCGGCAGCGGGCGGCGGCTTCATGAAGTCGGCTCTGACGACGGCAGCCGGTGTGGCTGGCGGCGTGCTGGCCGCCGGCGCCATCCGCGACATGATGAGCGGCGGTTCTTCAGCGCATGCAGCCGGGCAGCGCAACAGCGACACCCAGGCGTCGTCGCCCTACGAGGTCAACCAGGAGCCCCAGCAACAGGTTGCTGACCAGGGCGGCTACGGCTACCAGGCCGAGGAGACGAACGACCCCGGCAATGCCGACGTCGGTGGTGGCGGCAGCGACGATCTCGACATCTGACGAGCGTTGACGGATTGAATGAGGGGATGCGGGCCGACGCCTGCATCCCCTTTTTCGTGGCAAAACAAGGTCGGAGCGAGCGGTCCACAGTGCTACTTGCCACGCCGAAGTGGCAGCACCCGAGAGGCCCGACGACTTGCTCGCACTGGCTGTCGGATTTCGCCGAATTGCAATCCGCCACAATGGACGCGCCTTGGTCGGCTACCCCGACATACCGGCTCAGATCAAGTTCACGCCCGTCATCTGGGCCAGCTCGTCACGGGTAACACCCGGTGCCATTTCGATGACCTTCAGACCCGCCTTCGTCACTTCCATCACGCCGAGATCGGTGATGATCATGTTGACGACGGCGACGCCGGTCAGCGGCAACGTGCACTTCGGCAAGATCTTCTTGTCGATCGAGCCGTCCTTCTTCTTCGCCGTGTGCTCCATGACGACGATGACGCGCTCGACGCCGGCGACCAGATCCATGGCGCCGCCCATGCCCTTCACCATTTTGCCCGGGATCATCCAGTTGGCGAGGTCGCCGGTCTCCGACACCTGCATGGCGCCGAGGATCGCGAGATTGATATGGCCGCCGCGGATCATGGCGAAGCTGTCGGCCGACGAGAAGAAGCTCGAGCCTTTCAGCGTCGTCACCGTCTGCTTGCCGGCGTTGATCAGGTCGGCGTCGACCTCGTTTTCGGTCGGGAACGGGCCGATGCCGAGCAGGCCGTTCTCGGACTGCAGCATGACGTCCATGCCGTCGGGGATGTAGTTCGCCACCAGCGTCGGCAGACCGATGCCGAGGTTGACGTAAAATCCGTCACGCAGCTCTTGCGCCGCGCGTTCTGCCATCTGTTCACGGGTCCAGGCCATGGGGGTCCTCTATCGTTTTTTCGACGCATTCTTGCTCGGCGTACCGTCACTTGTGAAGCCGGTTGTCACCCAACCGATCGTCCAAGACAGGATAAAAAGGGTGGCGCCGAGCAGGGCTGAGCCAAAGGCCCAAAGGCCCAAAGGCCAGCCTTGAATGCGCGGTCACGTCCCCACATTTGACTGCTGTCGCGAACAACTTCCCAATCCTTCAGGGACCGGCCGTACACTTGACTGAGATTTCCGCTAATTTCATCAGCGGTTGCGGCTTCTGCAAACTCGAAGATTCCGTGGTCAGGACCGCTGGCATGCGTACGGGCCTGCGGGAGTGTAGCCAGCTGGTATATAGCAAGAGCACAGGCAACGATTGCGGACAGCAGGCAGGGGGGAGCCAGCACTATACCCAAACGGCGGAACCCACGTTTGATCGTCGATGACCGACTCAAGACACCGCGTCCGCCTCGTTGAGGTCCAGTCGGCGCTCGATGCGCTCAAGTCTAGCGCTCATCTTATCCATACGGACAGAGTGTTCCGCCAATTGCATGTGCAGGTCTGCCATGCTCGTTTCCAACCGACCGAGGCGCGTGCGAAATTCTTTGCCGTCGTCGATAATCTGGTCGAGCTTGACCTCGACGCGACGCATCCAGGCATCGGTGAAGTCGTCGGCATTTTCAGCCACTGCACGCTCCGAATTTCGATGTCGCTCTCATGTTAGCAGTAGAATGCTTGCCCCACCACTCACGACTGACCACTCACCCCTGCACTTACTTCCTCACCGTCCGCTGCTCGATGCGCTTTTCCGGCGTCGCGTTCTGGATGATGCGCGCGACGTAGATGCCGGGGGTGTGGATGAGATCCGCGTCGAGTTCACCCGTTTCGACGATCTGCTCGACCTCGGCGACGGTGATCCTGCCGGCGGTCGCGACCACAGGATTGAAGTTCCGCGCCGTCATCCGGTAGACGAGGTTGCCGGCCTTGTCGCCCTTCCAGGCCTTGACCAGCGAGATATCGGCGCGGAGCGACCGCTCCTGCACATACGTCTGGCCATCGAATTCTGCGATCGGCTTGCCGTCCGCCACCACCGTGCCAACGCCGGTCTTGGTGTAGAAGGCTGGAATACCGGCGCCGCCCGCGCGCAGTTTTTCAGCGAGCGTGCCCTGCGGCGTGAAATCGAGTTCCAACTCGCCGGCCAGGAACTGTCGCTCGAACTCCTTGTTTTCACCGACGTAGGACGAAATCATCTTCTTGATCTGCCGGGTCTGCAACAGCAGGCCGAGGCCGAAACCGTCGACGCCGGCGTTGTTCGAGATGGCGGTGAGGTTCTTCACGCCGCTGTCACGCAAAGCTGCTATCAGAGCCTCCGGGATACCGCAGAGGCCGAATCCGCCGACCGCAATCGTCTGGCCGTCCTTCACGATGCCTTCGAGCGCCGCCTTAGCACTCGCATAAACCTTGTTCGCCATGTCGCGTTCCTGGAATGAAATTCCGGGCTTGGAGTGGATTTGCAAGCCGGGAGTGTGGTGCCTGGACCGGTCCGCACCGGCTATTTCCGGTGCATAACTGTTGAGTGAAAGGGTGGTGCGCAGCCGGCTGCAGGTCCCCAATTGCCGATACGTGCGGCCCTTAAATCACCTCGCCCGGTGTACGGCAAGCGGCTGGATCGGCATTTTCCAGGCGCTTTCCGGTAGGGCGAAGCGCGACGGGGCGCGGATGGGCGCCTTCAACGCGACTGTGTCGTCCGCGATGGCTGAGTTCCAGCTCCGCGTCAGCACAATGCCGTTCGACGGTCACAATGTCGGCACATGTTGCTCTCCTGGGACGGCTTAGCTATGAGTCGATCCAAACCAACAATGGCCGGCACGATTTTTCAGGGGGTGTTTTTGTTCATCACGCGAGATGAGCGCACGCGTCGTTTCTCTCAACCGCAGCGGCGGGGCGAGATATGACGGCTCATGCCTTCAAGGGGCGTGGTGTTTCGCGAGCGCTGCTCGCGATGGGTTTCCTCGCGGTCGCGGTCGGTGTGCCCTTCGTCGTCGAGCTGACCGGCTCCGATGATGCGCTGCGTTCGGCTGGCGTTATCGCAGCAAGCGGTGACACCGTTTCGATCGCCGATACGGTTGCGCTGGTTCCAGGGATGCCGCTCATGCTCGATCAGGGCGTGCTGCAGAGCGTCGGCACGACCGGCGTGAAACAGGGCGAGACGGCCTCGGTGCTACGGCTCGAGCGGGCCGCATTCCGAATACCTCTCGATGATCCAGCACCACAGACCGTTCTCGCCAAGAGCCTGCAACCTTTGCTGTCGCATCTGGTTGCGTTGAACGTCGGCCGGCTCGAGATCCGCAATTCACGAATCGATTTCGTTTCCAGGTCCGGTCGCCCGGTCGCAGTTACGGATATCAGCATCGACGTGACACCGAATCGCAAGGGCGTCTATTCGTTCCACGGCACTGCGAGCTTCAACGACCAGGGAACGAGTGTCGACGGCGCGTGGTCGTTGCCGGAGGGCCGGATGCCAGGTGCACCGATTTCTCACGTCGGTTTGAGGCTTGCCGTCAAGGGCAGTTTGCTCGAGGCGAAAATCGACGGCCGGATGGGAATTGCCGAGGGCTTCAAATTCCAAGGCAACAGCGAGATCAAAGTCCGCCGGCTGCGTGCGCTCGCGCGATGGTTCGGCCTGGAAGTACCGATGGCCACGAACCTGCGTGATGCCAGCATTGCCGGGCCGCTCGAGTGGGCCGATGGTCGGCTTGTGTTCTCGAAGGCTGCGGTCGTCGTCGATGGCAGCCAGGGTGCTGGAGCGTTGAGCCTCGACACGCGCACCGTACGGCCGGTGCTGGATGGGACGCTGGCGTTCAAGGTGTTCGATTTGAAGCCGCATCTCGATGCATTGCTGAAAACTGGACCCGACGGAAACGACAAACGCATTGCCGGTCAGGCGAACGCTGAAACCAACGGCGCGCTCGTATCAGCGTTCGATGCTGACCTGCGCTTGTCGGCTCTCAAGGTGGCGATGCCACGGGTCGAGTCGGGGCGTGGCGCAATAACGATCACGTTGAAGCAGGGCCGGTTGCTCGCTGAACTCGCGGAACTCGAGGTCGAAGGCGGCACCGCCAGCGGGCGGATTGCGCTCGATGTCAACGGTGATGTGCCGCGCGCCGGCGTGAAGGGCCGCCTCGATGGCGTCGATCCCGGCCGCATTTTTGCCGACGACTTGAAGCGCAATCCGATGTTTGGGCGCGCCAACATCGTCGTCGACGGCAACGGCACGGGCCACGTATTGAGCGAGATCATCAGTAGTTTCGCCGGGCGCGGTAGTTTCGCGCTGGTCGAGAACGGGCGCCTCGGCTTGGATCTGAAAGCGCTGCTTTACGGCGCTCGGCGTGCGAACCGCGTTGGCTGGGCGGCCGCCGGAAAAGGCAGCTCGAACCTCGATCAGCTAGATGCGCGTTTCCAGCTTTCGAATGGTGCGCTGACGCTTCAAGCACTCAACGGGCGGTCGGGCGACATGACGTTCGTCGGCGGCGGCCGGATCGACGTTCGCGGCCACTTGTTCGACCTCGATGTCGCCATGAGCAACGGCACGACGGAAGCGCCCGGCACCACGCGTGATGTGCTGGTCTTCCGCGGCCCATGGAGTGATCCGGTCATCAGCCTGCTCGGCCGTCCGTTCACGGGAGCGGCGCCCGCCGTCAAGGGCGCGGCAGTTGTCGGCCCGATCCCGGTGATCAACGGTGGACGCGATTAGTTCAGGTGGCAGACAAGGTTGGGTTACAGGTCGCAAAAAACATCGTGCTTTCCTGTCACCTTTCACGTGTCACCAATACCCCTCGACTACTTCGGCATTTCCGGTGCGATGCTGCCGATGATCGAGGCGTCCAGAGCCTCGTAATCGTGATAGCGGATCAGCTCATAAAGCCGCTTGCGCGTCAGCATTTTATCGAGCTGTGGCTCTGTCGTGTCGTCGCGTTTGAGCGCGGCATAAAATCCCTCCAGCGCCTTCGCCTCGATGCGGAGCGACGATACCGGCCAGATCACGATCTTGATGCCGGCTTCTTCCAGCGCTGCTGCCGTCTCGAGTTTGGTGCGGCCGAACTCTGTCATGTTGGCCATCGCGGGTACCGGCACGGCTGCGGCGAACGTGCGGAACTGCTCGAGGCTCGTCAGCGCATCCGGAAACACGACATCGGCGCCGGCCTGCGCATAGAGGCGTGCGCGCGCGATCGCACCCTGCAGTCCTTCGGAAGCAGCAGCGTCCGTGCGGGCGATGATCACGAGGTGACGCCGCGCGCGTCTCGCTGCCGCAATTTTTGCCGCCATCTGCTCCGGCGGAACCAGCGTCTTGTCGTTGAGATGTCCGCACTTCTTCGGCAGCACCTGATCCTCGATGTGGACCGCTGCGGCGCCTGCATCCTCCAACTCACGCACCAGACGCATGGCGTTGAGCGCTTCGCCATAACCGGTGTCGCCATCGACGATCAGCGGCAAGCCGGTCGCGCGTGAGAGGATGCGCACGACCAAGCAGAGTTCGTCCATCGAGAGAATGCCGAGATCGGGAAGGCCGAAGCTCGCCGTGACCGCGCCACCCGAGACGTAGAGGCTTTCGAAGCCGGCCTCGCGCGCGATCAGCCCGGCAATCGCATTGTGCGCGCCGGGTGCGCGAACAATCGACTTGCGGGCGAGCAGTTCCCGGAACCGCTCACCCGCCGGGCGTGCCGCGCCCTTGTCGCCTACGAGCCAATCCGCCATGTCCGCCTCCCATGCGTCGCCGATGAATCATCTGCCGGCAATCTATCGCGATCGGGGTGCGCTCGGCGAGCGGCAAGGTTACTTCGCGTTCTCGATCTTCAGGTCATCGAACAGCATGACGCTGTCGGCTTTCGTCCACAGTCCGATCTTGCCGGCCTTGGTGAAGGTATTGTCCTCGACCTCGTAAAGAGACTGGCCGTTGAAACTGACCTTGAAGTTGTTGCCCTTGACCGACACGGCAAGCGTGCTCCAGCCGTCCTTGGCGATCGGCGGCACCTTGGCGCCGTAGGTCCTGCCCTTGCCCTTCACGGGCAGATCGGTGCGGCGGCCATCCTTGACGATGTAGAGGACGACGTTGTCCTCCAGCGCGTTGGCGCGCACGATGTAGTAGTTGTTCTTGTCGACGTAGCGCCAGACGAGGCCGGCGGCGCGGTCATTGGCGCCCGACACAGGCTTGAACTTCACCGAAATGTCGGCGTCCTGCGCGGTGACCTTGTCGTAGACGAGAACGGGGAAGCGGTTGTCGGTGGCATCGTTGCTTTTCTGGGCGACGGCGAGCTTGCCGCTTGGCGCACCTGCCACGTCCTGCAGAGCCCAAACCGCTTCCTGTCCGCGCCCTGTCGTCGCGACGCTGAAATCCTTCGGAACCGACCCTGCGGTGCCCGAGCTCTCGAAATCGATGGACTGGGCCGCCAGGGGGCCATAGGCAGAAAAAAGTGAAATCAGAATCGCAGCTGCCAATCGCTTCATCGAGCGTACTCCTTCTGACATGCAATTGCTCCCCCGTGAAAGGGGGACACGGTCCACGCGAGCGCCGCATAGAATGCGCCCCCCGGGTGGCGCTTTCCGGGAAGCAACTTGTCGTCGATAATGGTCAACAAATTGGAAACACGATAGTGCGACCGCTGCGTTGTCCAAGCGTTGCAACATGAACGTCAGCGCCGAGTCAGCATGAAGACGGCCTTCTCGCCGAGCAGATTGTGCACTGTCAACGGCAGCCGGATCCAGGTCCCGAGCTGCTGGCCTGAAATGTTGAAGGCGACGGCGCGCTCGACCTTCGCGTCGACGAGGCGACAGAGATCGTCGAAGTCCTTGATCGTGCACAGATGCGCGTTTGGACTCGCGTACCAGGGATCGGGCAGGTTCTCGGTCACGGGCATACGGCCGGTCAGCAGCAGGCGCGTGCGCACCTGCCAGTGCCCGAAATTTGGAAACGACACGATGGCGCGCCGCCCGATCCGCATCAGGTTGGCGAGCACGCGTTTGGGCTGCAGCGTTGCCTGGATCGTCAGCGAGAGGATGGCGAAGTCGAACGCGTCGTCGGGATAGGCGTCGAGATCATGATCGGCATCGCCTTGGATGACCGAAAGGCCATGCGCGACGCAGGCATTGACCCGCTCGCGGCTGATTTCGATGCCGCGGCCGTCGGTGTTCCGGCGCTCGGCCAGCAATTGCAGCAGGGCGCCGTCGCCGCAGCCGACGTCGAGCACGCGAGCGCCCGGCGTCACCATCTCGGCGATCAACTGGTGGTCGACGCGGATCGGCCGCTCGGGTCTGACGAAATCCTGCATCAGCGAGCCTCCACGATGTCGGCAATGCCGCGCCGCCGTGCCGACGATGTGAGGAAGCCGCGCACGGCCGAGAACAACTCGGGTTCGTCGAGCAGGAAGGCGTCGTGGCCCTTCCCGCTGACCACCTCGACGAAGGAGACGTCGGCGGCGACCGCGTTCAGCGCGGTGACGATCTCCTTCGACTCGCGCGTCGGGTAGAGCCAATCGGACGTGAACGAGACGACGCAGAAGCGCGTTTTTGTGCCGCGGAAGGCGTTGGACAGGACATCGGCATAGTCGGCTGCCAGGTCGAAATAGTCCATCGCCCGGGTGATGTAGAGATAGCAGTTGGCGTCGAAGCGATCGACGAACGTCGAGCCCTGGTGGCGCAGGTAGCTTTCCACCTGGAAATCGGCGCTGAACGAGAACGTCTTGGCGTCGCGGTCCTGGAGGTTGCGGCCGAACTTCTTCTGCAGAGCTTCTTCCGAGAGGTACGTGATGTGCGCGGCCATACGCGCGACCGAGAGGCCGTTCCTCGGCACGCGGCCACGATCCAGGTACTGGCCCTGGCACCATTCCGGATCGGCCATCACGGCTTGGCGGCCAACCTCGTGGAAGGCGATGTTCTGCGCCGAATGCCAGGCCGCCGTCGCAATCGGCACGGCCGCGAACACGCGTTCCTTGTGGCGCGACGCCCACTCCAGCACCTGCATGCCGCCCATGGAGCCGCCGACGACCGCAAACAGCTGGTCGATGCCGAGATGGTCGATCAGTCGGACCTGCGCGTTGACCATGTCGCGGATGGTGATGACCGGAAAATCGAGGCCCCACGGCCGGCCCGTCTTGGGATTGCGCGAGGCCGGCCCGGTCGTGCCCATGCAGCCGCCGAGGATGTTCGGACAGATGACGAAGAAGCGGTCGGTATCGATCGGTTTGCCCGACCCGATCATGATCTCCCACCAGCCGGGCCGCTTCGTCACGGGATGGTTGTTGGCGACGTGCTGGTCGCCGGTCAGAGCGTGGCAGATCAGGATGGCATTCGATTTGGCGGCGTTGAGGCGGCCATAGGTCTGGTAGGCGATCTGGAAGGGGCCGAGCTCGCGTTGGCATTCGAGCTTTAAGGACGCAGCTGCTGGCACACGCAGCAGCAGGCTCGATGGCGCGTCGACCTCGGGCGACTGCGACAGCGGCAAGTCCGCTGCCGACTCCAGCACGACATCTGCGTTGCCAGCGTTCCCGGCCGTTACCCCGGCTGTAGCCATGTGCGCCTCCGCTGCTGCTTCACGTCAAGCAGCCCAGAAAAATTGAAACCCGGCACCGGCCGCCCCGCTGATCTAGCCGGGGCCGAACCGAATGAACCGGGTCGCGCGCACGGCCATTTTAGCGAGTTGTTTTACGTGGCTGCAAGCCGGCCGGCCAAATGACCACGAGTCTTGAATTCCTTAGAAGATTGCCGCGCCCGGCGTCAAGGGCGGCTTTTGGCCGTGCACGACGGTGTTGACGGGCTGGCGTGGCATGACAGAGGGTCGGTTGACGCCGGGTTGGGCCGCAAACCGGAGCGGCGTGTGCTCTATTCGCCGCGCGCCACGCCTTCCCGGCGCGGATCGGCGCCGCCGTCGAGTGTGCCGTCGGCCCGCCGCATGACGATGTGCAGGCCGGACGTCATTCGTTGCGCGATCACCTCGTGACCGAGCGCCTTCATGTGCAGCGCCGGCATCGGCCCTGCCATTGTCGCCTCGATCTCGAGTGGGCCATTGCGCGAGCCGAAATTGGCGAGTTCAGCTGCCGCCTGCGGCTCCATCTTCCAGTCGATCATGGCGATCGTGGCTTTCAGAACGTAGAGAATGATGCGGTTGCCGCCGGGCGAGCCGAGCACGGCTTTCACGCGGCCATCCGGGCCGAAGATGATGGTCGGCGCCATGGAACTCCGCGGCCGCTTGCCGGGGCCGATGGCGTTGGCGATGTCGCGGCCTTCGGCGTCCTTGGAGCGAAAGGAAAAGTCGGTGAGCTGGTTGTTGAGCAGGAAGCCTGCCGCCATGACACGGGCGCCGAAGGCATTTTCGATCGTTGTCGTTAATGCGATGGCGTTGCCGGCCCGGTCTATGATGGAGATGTGACTGGTGCCTGCGCTCTCGATCGTCGCATCGATGCCGGCTTTCTTTCGTCGGGTGCCGGGGGGCGAACCGGCCGTTGCCTTCGGTCCAGCCTTCGTGATGTCGATCAGCTTTCGTCGTTCCGCGAGATAGGCCGGGTCCGTCAGCCCTTGCGGGACCGGCACCACGTCGCTGTCGGCGATATAGCGGTCGCGGTCGGCATAGGCGAGCTTCTGCGCCTCGACGATGGCGTGCATGGCGCGCGCATTGAGCGGTACCGTGCCGAGGTCGAACGGCTCCAGTATTTTCAGCGTCATGCCGACGGTGAGCGCGCCCGACGATGGTGGACCCATGCCGCAGATCTTGTGCCGGCGATAGTCGATGCACACAGGCTGCCGCTCTTTTGCGCGATAGGCCGCAAGGTCTTCGCGGGTCAGATCGCCCGTGTGGTTGGGCGCGTCGGCAACAGCGGCCACGATCGCATCGGCCATCGGACCCGTATAGAACGCATCCGCACCCTGTTCCGCGATTGCGCGCAGCGTTTGCGCGAACGCGGGGCTCTGCAACCTATGCCCGACGGGACGCGGCGCGCCGGCAACGTCGAAATAGAAGGCGCGCGCGCGCGTGTCGAAATTGCGCGGACCGAGCTCCATCAGGGATTTGTGCAGCCGCGCCGAGACCGCAAATCCCTCGTCGGCAAGCTTCAATGCTGGCTGGAAAAGTTGCGCCCACGGCAGTCGGCCATGTTTTTTGTGCGCCAATTCGAGCATGCGCAGGAGGCCGGGCGTGCCGACACTCTGGCCGCCGAACACGACTTCGCCGAATGCGCGCGGTGTGCCGTCGGGTTTCAGAAACCGTTCGGGCGTTGCTGCTGCCGGCGCTGTCTCACGCCCGTCGTAGCTCTTCAGTTGCCGCGCCTTCTGATCCCAGTGCAGCAGGAAGCCGCCGCCGCCGAGCCCGGACGACTGCGGCTCGACGATATTGAGCACGAGCTGCACCGCAATCGCGGCGTCGGTTGCAGTGCCGCTAGCTTTCAGGATGTCCGTGCCGGCATCGACCGCAAGCGGATTGGCTGCGGCAACCATGTATGATTTCGCACGTGCAGCCGGCTTGATCTCGAGCGCGCTCTCCACTTCCGGCGCCGACGGCGCAAACTGGGCGAGCGCGGGCGGGGACAGAAAAACAACCAAACTCAAGCCGGCGAGCATACGCCAGAACATCTTGTCGGCACCTGCTCAGCGGACGGTCACATGCACCGTCGCCGGTGCTCCGGATGAAGCACCCGCATGATCGGTGACGACCACGTTGAAGCTTGCGACGCGCGCCGTGGAACCGTCGTGCCGGAAGGCAATGTTACCGGCTTCCAGGTCCGATTGCGTGAAGGTGGCAACGGCCTGGTTTGGGGCGGCGGCCTGCTCAATGAGGCCATTCAGCGCCGTTGACACCGTGTAGGTCAACGAGGCGGACGAATCGTCCGGGTCGACGGCGGTGAGATCCGCGACGGTGATCTTTACGGCCTGGCCGCGCGCGACGGTGAGATCGAGGTCGCCGAAAATGGCCGGCGGCACGTTGCGCACGTCGGCCGAAAGGTCGCCACCGATCTCCATCGCGAGTTGGCCGTACTGCACATTGCCAGAGACGGAGCCGCCATTGCGGATCGTCATCAGGTCCTTGACGAAGGCCGTGCCCTGCAGGATGCCGTGCACCTCGGCCGAGCCGGCGCGGATCTTGCCAAAAACGCGGCCGCCCTCGCGGATGATGACGGATTGGGCCGCGATCTCGCCCTCGACGTAGCCGTACACCTCGATCTCGCGGCAATTGCGCACGGCACCGCGGATGGCCATATCGCGGCCGACGACGATCGTTCCCTTAGGCGCAGGCGTCATTCGTTCGCTCCTCGACCGACGGCGGCGCTGGATTTCCGCGCACGCCATTCCCCCGGGCAACACTTATGGCACATCGACGCCAGACGGCGACGGGTTAAGTGTTGATAACTCCGCCTGTCGGAAGTGAGGCAGGTGCCGCTGAACGGCCACGATCAAGGTTTGCGCTTCGCCTTCCCATCGAAGAACGCCTTGATCGCAGCCTGCGGCTCGCCGGTGCGGTAGGCGTCGGAGATCGCGTCGATGCCGGCGTAGATGCCTTCCTCGACGGAAACGCGCTCCCAGCGATTCATCAGCGCCTTCTGCGAGCGCACAGCTGCCGGCGTGGCACGGCCGATCAGCGTCAACCAATGTGTGACGTGGTCGTCGATCTGTGCCGCCGGCATCACCTTTTCGACGAACCTCATGGCATGCGCCTCGGCGGCCCCGAATGTCTCGCCGGTGAGCAGGATCTCGCGCGTCCTGCCCCAGCCGATCAGGCCCGGCAGCAGCGCGGCCTCGATCACCGAGGGGAGGCCCATGTGCACTTCCGGCATGCCAAAGACGGCGCTGTCGGCGGCGACCCGCATGTCGCAGCTTGCCGCCACTTCCAGGCCGGCACCGAGGCAGAAGCCGTTGATACGCCCGATCACTGGCACCGGGCAGTCGCGGATCGCTTTGCACGCCTTGTGCAGCCGCGTGATGTAGAGCCTTGCGCTGTCAGCACAAAGGCCGCCGAGTTCGGAGAGATCCGCGCCGCCGATGAAGGCGCGGTCGCCGGCGCCAGTCAGGATCGCCGCGCGCACGTTGGCGTCGTTGGCGAGGAGGTCGAAAGCACCGCGCAGCGCCACCACCTGCGTCGTGTCGAGGCAATTGAGCTTGGTCCGGTTGTCGACCGTGACCACGGCGACGCGGCCAATCCCGGGCCGCTCCTCGAACTTCACATCGACGCGCGCTTCGGTCATGTTGTCCTCAGTCTATGTTTGGCGCCTTCGGTTGCCCACTTCCAACCGGCGCGCTGAACCCCACGCAACAATGGCAGATCGCGCGATGCCACTCCAGAACCGCGTCACTCCCGAAGGTGAGATCATCGTCAGCGAGGCCCGCGGCACGATGATGGGCAATCGTGGCGGGCCGTTGCACAACGATGCGCGCATGCTCAATCGTCGGCGCTGGGCGTCGAAGCAGTGGATCTGCTGCCGGCTGGAATTCAACGAGCGCCGCCGCCAGGTCATGACGCCGAACCGCTATACGGAGCTGTTCTTCCTCGACGAGGCGACGGCGCTGGCGGCAGGCCACCGGCCCTGCTTCGAATGTAGGCGCCAGGATTTCCTCTGGTTCGCGACGCTCTGGGGGCGCGGGCAAGGTCTCTCCGGCCGGATTACCGCGGGTGACATGGACGACGTGCTGCACCCCGAGCGCGTCGACGGCGAGGGCAAGAAGGTCTCATGGGGCGGCGACTTGGCGGGCTTGCCCTCTGGCACGTTCGTGCAGCACGAAGGGCGTCCGCATCTTGTCCTGGCCAGCTGGCTGCTGGAATGGTCGCCCGCGGGCTACTTGGCAACGCTGCGGCGGCCCGAGGCGGCAACGGTCGAGGTGATCACGCCGCGCTCGATCGTCGCCGTACTTTCGGCCGGATATTGCCCGAGCCTGCACCCGTCGACGGAGATGGTATCGTGAGGGGAAAGCATAAATCGGGAGGTGCCAAAAGATGAAGTGATCGACAAACGTGAATTCGGACCGAACCGTCAAGAACCTGATTCAGCCAGGAAGAGTAACCGCCGCATGATCCGATCGACGCTCCGGCGCAAGCTTCGCCGCCTCTACTCAGCCCTCATCCTGATCCTGACGATCTCGCTCATCGCCAAATTTGCCGATCATGTGCCGGGCCTCAAGGGAACGCCGGTCCTTGCTGGTCTCAAGGATGCCTATGAGTTTCTCCGCGACATGAGCCTGCTGATCGCGACCGGGGGCGTCGCCTACATCACCAGCATGTTTCAGCGCCGCAGTGATTTCCTGGCAACGATGCACAAAGGCTGGCGGCAGATCACAGAGGCAAAGTCGGCCGCGTTCCGTTTCACCCAGCTCGATCAACCCACAGAGATGGACTATCTCGATGCGTTCGTACGAGTCTCCGAGACAATCGACGACCTCAGAATTCTCTACGCGAATGTAGGCGAGACGGATGAGTTGATCGGCCTTTTTCCGTTCGCCCCGTTGCACGATATGCGGCGGGCGCTGCAAACACTCGACCCGCGCCGAAATTCTGAAATCAAGTCAGAGGATCGCCGTATGGTGCGCGATGCAATACTGCAATCGTTCTATGCTCTCAGACAAACCTTTCTCGCCGAACTCGATCTGGAGGAACCAGACCGGCCGATGTTGGTTTTTGGCGCTCGACGCACCAAGAGGAGCGGCGCGACGAAAGCCGCCCGGCAAGCGCAGGAGCGCCAGCGTGGCGAGCAGGACCGCTTGGCGCCGGCCGATCCCGCGATCCACGCGTTTTTGGCTGCACTCTGGGACAAAGAAAATAGCACGGTGAAGCCGTGGCGGACTCCGCTGCAGGGAGGTACCTCGTCGACTGGCACTTCTCAGTGACCGAGTTCGCGACGGCGGCTTAAACCTCACCGCTGGTCGATCAGCCGGCTCTCGATCAGGCGGCGGTGGAAGGCCAGGATCTCCTGGCGGCGGCGGCAGGTGTGATAACGGCCGTCACAAGCCGCCATCAGCCGCAAGCGCTCCTTGTTGGGTTCCGACAGCGGCAGGCCCGCCTGCTCTAGAATAATCGTGCCGAGATAGGGCACATCCATGGCTTCCAGCTGCGGTAGCTCCGGCGCCTTGTAGTTCAACGCCTCGACCGCGTAGTAGGTCATGAAGCCGATCGAGTTCGGCTCGATCGTCACGTCCTCGACGTCGGTATCATCGTGGAAGCCGAGCAACTTTCTCGTCGCCATCGGGTGGTGGTCGCCATAATGCACGATCAGCACCGGCTCATCGGGGAAGCGGCGCTTCAGCTCCGCCTTGAACCAGTCATAGTCGAGCTTTGCGATCGAGAGTCGGCGCAGGTATTCGTGCATCTCCGGATCGGTACCGGGCCCGCCGCCTGAAACCTTCATTTCCGGCTCGAAGGCATAATCGTAGGGCCAGTGCACCGACATCGTCTGGATGTAGGAGAAGAGCGGCTTTTCCGATGCTTTGACGTGCCGTTCCATCTCGTTCAGCGCATTGCCGAAATAGAAACGGTCGCGCTCGGTTGTGGACCTGGCGCCCTGCGCCTTCAGGTCGAAAATCTCGCGCAGGCCGACGGCGTCGTAGAACCGCGCGTTCGACACGAAGTTCTTCAGCATCGGATAGAACAGCACGTTGCGATAGCCGCAACGCTCCAGCGTCTCGGGCAGCGTGTCGCGCACCTTCCCCGCGAGCAGCGACTGCACGAACGGGCGCATGCCGCCGAACGAATGTGTCGAGAGGCCCGTGAGAATCGAGAACTCCGTCAGCCACGACGCGCCGCCATAGGTCTCAACGCGCAGCTTATGCAACTGCCCGTCGCCCGACTTGAAGAACGGATCGACGCCGCGGTCGTAGGCGAGGCTCGGGAAGAGGCTCGGCTGCACGATCGATTCCTGGTGGATCAGAATGATATGCGGCGGCTTCACGGCCGGCTTGCAGCTGCCGCCGACGGTGAACGGCGGTGCGGTCGCGGCGGTCGCGGACTCGATCAACTGGCCGCGCCAGAGCGTTTCGACCGTTTCGGCCCAGGACGAATAGAACGACGAGACGTAGAGCGCATTCCAGTAGAACTGCGTCTGGCGCCGGTCCGGCTTGGTGAGACCGGTGGCGGTCGCGACAGCGATCGAGAGTACCAGCACGAGCCCGGCCGACCAGCGGCTGACACGCGTGCCGTCGATCCGCCACGTAAGGAAAGCCAAGGCTACAGCCACGGTAACCGCTAGCAGGAAGACGACCATATAGCTGCGCGCGCCGGACCACAGGTAGGTGATCGTCGACCAGGACCCAAGATAGAAGATGATGTCGTAGGCGTGCAGCACCATGCCGAGCATTTTCTGCTTGGCCGACGAGATGCCGTTGATGAGCACGACGAGCAGCGATACGGCGGCGGCACTGAACAGCACGCGGCGCGAGGCGAATGCGATGGCGGCGGCAATGGCGAGCGTGGTGGCGGCCGTGAACACGACGTTCGACAGCAGGCCTTCGTACAGCCAGAACGAATAGAAAATAGTTGTGGCAAGCACCGCGATGACGGTCCAAGCCTTGCGCGGTGCCAACGGTTGACCGCCTAGCCGCCGCAACGCCACGCCAAACTCCCGTCGCCTGGAACGTGGCGCCGGAACTCCCCCCGACACGTCAACCATTACGCCCTCTCTGAGGTCATGTCGCATCACTGTCACATAACCGCAGGCAGGATGAATGCGACATGAAAGGCGTTGCCGGACGTTATGTCCGGCAGTTGCATAGGCTCAGGACAGGGCGGCGATGGCTATCGGGCCTGGCTCACTCGGCGGCGTCGAGCATGCGCGAGAGCAGCTGCATGAACGTTTCCGGCGCCCAGTAGCCGGAGATCCGGTCGACCTCGCGGCCATCGACCATGACCACTGTCGTCGGCACCTGGCTGATGCGGGAGGTGAGGCCGATCGTCGTCTCGTCTCGCGTCGTCACGTCGACAAAGCGCATGGGCGCCGTCTTGGCTCGCGGGGAGCGCTCGTAGAGCGGTTGGATCTTCTGCCTGACAAGACTGCAGATTGTGCAGCCGTGTACTTCCAGCACCAGCACCTCGATGCGCCGGGCGCTGACTTGGCCTGCCGCGTCGCGGGCGGCTTCGGCGCGGAACGGACCAACACCAAGCAGAGCGACGATGACGAGGATGAGAACGCGGGCGAGACGCATGGGAGGACCGGGGCCGGAGAAGCTGGAACTTATTTACAATTTTAGCTTCCGGTTGTGCTGTTGAACAGCAAACCCTTGCATCGGTGTTAACGCGTGTGCCGTGAGAGAGCGGCGGTTCTGGTTTTCATTGTGTCCAAACGTCGACAGGCACCTGCTCACGAAAATGCGGCGCCAGCTGAGCCGGCGCCGCAAAGGTTCCGCACTATGGCTCCGCGTCAGGTCGTCAGCCAGCCGAACTCCTGCGGCTTGCGGCCGGCGGCGTGATGCAGCTGGACATTCACCAGCGCCGGGCCCTTGAACTTCATGGCGTCGTCCAACGCCTTGCGCAGATCCTTGGGGTCGTTGATGTACCAGCCCTTGCCGCCGAAGGATTCCATCATCTTGTCGTAGCGGGCGCCATTGATGAGCGCGCGCGGCGGGTTATTGAAGGGATCTTCCGGATACTTCTCGGTGCCGCTGCCGATCCCGCCGTTGTTGAGCACGACGATTTTTACCGGCAGATTGTAGCGGCAGGCAGTTTCCATCTCCATGCCCGAGAAACCGATGGCCGAGTCCCCCGAGACCGAGATGATCGGACGTTCCGGATGCACGACGGCGGCGGCAATCGCGAAGCCCATGCCGATGCCCATGGTGCCGTAGGTGCCGGCGTCGAGACGCAGGCGGGCGTTCTTGTTGGGCAACTGCGTGCGGCCGATGTCCATGGTATTGGCGCCCTCGCCGATGATCACCGCGTTTTCGGGTGCCCAGGCGGAGATGTCCTTCAGCGCGCGGTAGTAGTTGGTCGGCGCGCTGTTGTCGTCGATCATCGGCTGGATCTGCTTGGCGTTCTTGGCAGCGCTCTCCGCGATCGATTTCTTCCAGGGCGTGCCTTCCGCGTAGAACCACTGCTGGTTGCGCAACGCCGTGTTGATCTGGCCGACGATCGCCTTGCCGTCGCCGACCAGCGCCACCTCGGTCGGCACGTTCTGGCCGATCGCTTCCGGTGAGATGTCGAGCTGGATGATGCGCACGTTCTTGTTGAAGCGCGGCTGCTGGCCGTAGTGCATGATCCAGTTGAGGCGGGCGCCCATCACGAAGATGACGTCGGCTTCCTTCAAGGCATGGCTGCGCGCGGCGCCGACCGACAGCGGATGATTGTCGTCGAGCACGCCCTTGCCCATGGGCGAGGCCAGGAACGGCAACTTGGTGCGCTCGATGAAGGCGCGCACCTCGTCCTCGGCGCGCGACCAGGCCATACCCTTGCCGACGATGACGAGCGGCTTCTCGGCCTTCTGCAGAACCGCGAGCGCCTTCTGGATGTCCGCGTCCATCGCGGCCATGCGCGGCGGCTCCGGGCACTTTGGCGGCACCGAAAGCTTCGCCTCGTCGACCTCGCCCTTGATGATGTCGTCGGGCATGTCGAGATAGGTGGCGCCGGGGCGGCCGTATATCGATTGGCGGACGGCCATCTCGACGTAGAACGGGATGCGGTGCGTGTGCTCGACCGCGTGCGCGAACTTACAGAACGGCGAGGCGATCTGCACCTGCCGCTCCTCCTGGAAGCCGCCCATGCCGTTCTGGTAGGTGGGCGACGCGCCACCGATGCCGATCATCGGCCAGCAGTTCTGCTGCGCATTGGCGAGGCCCGCCAGCATGTGCACGACGCCTGGACCCGACACCGTGAGGCAGGCTCCGGGGCGTCCCGTCAGATAACCGACCGCGTGCGCGGCATAGGACGCCGACTGTTCGTTGCGCATGCCGATGTACTTGATGCCGGCTTTCTGCGCCTCTGCAGCAATCTGCTGCACGGGGAAGCCGACGATGCCGAACATGTAGTCGACACCCTGTTGCTTCAAGCTTTGCGCCATCAGTTTGGCGCCGTCGATCTTGCCCATGTCGTCCTCCCGTCGCTGTTGAAATGTCCGGCTTCATGCCTGTCGTTGCGAATGCGGCCCGGCCTGGATCGGGTCCATCAGCCCGAGACTTGCACAGATTTCGGAGGCTGGGAACGCGCCTCGCGATCGGGTGGCGCGATGCGATCGCGATCAGTCGCCGGATCGGATCACGCCACCGTCTCGCGCTCGTCGAAGACGAAGCACTCGCCTTGCCAGAGGCTTGCCGAGGGCGGCACGGTCTCGAGATAGGCGAGGATGCCGCCTTTGAGGTGATAGACCTCGGGGAAGCCCAGCGACTTCAAATACGCGGACGCCTTTTCGCAGCGGATGCCGCCGGTGCAGAACATCGCTATTTTCGGATGCTTCTGAGGCGACAGCGCCGTCTTGGCGAAATCGGCGAATTCGCCAAATGTGCGCGTCTTCGGATCGACAGCGCCTTGGAATGTGCCCTCCGCCACCTCGTAGGCATTACGGGCGTCGAGCACGAGCACGTCGGGTGAGGTGATCAGCGCGTTCCAGTTCTCGGGCGCGACGTAGCTGCCGACCTGACGGGACGGATCCGCTTCGGGACGGCGGAAACTGATGATCTCGCGCTTCAGCTTCACTTTCATGCGCTTGAAGGGATGCCGGTCGGTGGCGGCATCGCGGGTGTTGAGATCGGCGAACCGCTCATCCGTGCGCAGCGCCGCCAGAAAGGCCCGCATGTCGTCCGGCGCACCGGAGATGGTTGCGTTGATCCCTTCCGGCGCCAGCAAAATGGTGCCCTTGATGTCGCGTCCGGCGAGCCGGCCACGCAGTTCGCCCCTGAGCGCGCGAACGTCGCTCAAGGGCACGAACTTGTAGAAGGCGCGGACGTGGATGGTCATGGGCGGCGATTGGGTTCCGGCGGCGATGTGACTGCATAAGCCAGATGCGGCCGGCTGCGGTCAACAGGGTGCGTGGAGGCGAGTGGCCAATGCTGCGGCGCCGCAAGGACTTGCTCTGGCCCCCTGCAAGGGATACCCCTCGCCGGCCCTGGGCATCGGCGTTGGGGCATCGGGGGGGGCAGAACGTTTTGCGGAAATCGGGGCGGCCATGAAACTCTATCGCGCATTCGCCACCGTCGGCAGCCTGACACTGGTCAGCCGCATCATGGGCTTCATGCGCGACATCGTTCTGGCCGGTCTGCTCGGTGCCGGACCGATCGCGGAAGCCTTTGTCGTCGCCTTCCGGTTCCCCAACCTGTTCCGCCGCTGGTTCGGCGAGGGTGCGTTCAATGCCGCGTTCGTACCGTTGTTCGCCAAGCGCCTCGAGGCCGACGGCCGCGACGCCGCGCGCGGCTTTGCCGAGGAGGCGATGGCGGGGCTCGCGTTCATCCTGGTGGTGCTGTCCGCGGCTGCGATGATTGCCATGCCGTACCTGATGCTGGTGCTGGCGCCGGGGTTCGTCGAGAAGCCGGAAAAGTTCGAGCTGGCGGTGACGATGTCGCGGATCGCGTTCCCGTATCTGCTGTGCATGTCGCTGGTGGCGCTGCTGTCGGGCGTGCTGAACTCACTCGGCAAATTCGTCGAGAGCTCCGCCGTTTCGATCGTGCTCAACCTGACGCTGTTGGCAGCGATGGGCATCGCTTTGGCGCTCGGCTACGGCAACAGCCGCGAGACCGGGCTCGTGATGGCCTGGGGCATTTGCGCGGCGGGCGTGCTGCAACTGGTGCTGCTGCTCGATGGCGCGCGGCGCAACGGCGTGCTGCCACGGTTGCGCCGGCCGCGCCTGACGCCGGCGGTGCGGAACCTCGTGCGCCTCGGTGTGCCCGGCATCATTGCCGGCGGCATCACGCAGATCAACATCGTGATCGGCGGCATGATCGCCTCGCTGCAGCAGGGCGCGGTCTCCTGGCTCTACTACGCCGACCGGCTGTACGAGCTGCCGCTCGCCATCGTCGGCATCGCCATCGGCGTTGTACTGCTGCCGGACATCTCCAGGCATTTGCGGTCAGGCGATCAGGCAGCCGTCATGGACGCCCAGAACCGTTCGCTCGAGTTCGCGATGCTGTTAACGGTGCCGTCGGCGGTGGCGTTGGTCGTGATCCCGGACGATATTGTCCGCGTGCTCTTCCAGCGCGGCGCATTCTCAGGCTCCGACACGCGCAGCGTGGCCAGCGCGCTGGCATTGTTCGCCGCGGGGCTGCCGGCTTTCGTCATGATCAAGGTGTTCTCGCCGGCGTTCTTCGCGCGCGAGGATACGCGGACGCCGATGCGCTATGCCACGATCAGCCTGGTGGTGAATACGTTCGGCTCCGTCGGCCTGTTCTACCTGTTCCGCCACCTCGGATGGTCGCCGCACCTCGGCATCGCCGTCGCGACCAGCGTCGGCGGCTGGCTCAATGCGGGGCTGCTCTATGCGGCGCTCCACCGGCGCGGCCACTTTGTTGCCGACGCACGCCTGAAGCACGCCGTGCCGATGATCGTGCTGGCGAGCGTCGCCATGGGCGGGTTCTTGTACTGGGGCGCCGATTGGCTGGCACCGTGGCTCGGCGGTAGGTTCACTCTGACACAGGCAGCAGCATTGGCCGCGCTGATCGGCGCCGGCACGGTTGTCTATTTCGGCATTGCGGCGATGACGGGGGCGTTGCGTGTCGCGGGTCTGAGGCGGGCGCTGCGGCGCCGCTGAATGATTGGTTGACCGGCGTTAGTCCCTTGCGTTCAATTGATCGCACGTAACATTAAGGATTAGACCTATGTCCTATGCAATTGTTCAAGAATTTGAGTCGATCTTGTGATACTGGTTGAAGATGCCGAGTAACCAGAGGGAAGGCGTTGCGGAGTATACGCGTTGGGGTCTGGCCACCTCTCCCTGGCACGATTGATGCTCTGCTGCTCGATGCCACTCGATCCTACTCGATGAACGTCCACAGTCTTGCTTCGGTTTCGGTTTCGGTTCCGCGGCCTTTTCGGGGTAATGCGTTTATGCAGAAGAACGTGCTTCTAACGGGTGCAACAGGTGCCATCGGCGCCGCTCTTGTGCCCGAGCTGCTGTCGCTGGGTTTCAAGGTCTATTGCCTCGTGCGTCCAAAGGGCGGGCGCAGTGCTGCCGACCGCCTGCGCGATGTGACCAACAACCCGAACGTCATCGCCGTTGCCGGTGACGTCACCGCGCCCAATTGCGGCGTCGATATCCGTGGCCTCAAGATCGACAAGCTGGTGCATGCCGCGGCCGACACAAGCCTCGTCGATGGCAAGGCCGATGCCGTGATCGATGCCAATTGCGACGGCACGCTCAATGCGCTTTCGCTGGCGCGGGCGCTCGGCAATGTCGAATTCCACTACGTCGGAACCACCTACATCGCGGGCGACGCCGAGCATCTGGCTGAGCAGGCGCCGGGCGAGGCGGTTATCGTCGGCAAGCCGCGCAATGCCTACGAGGCCTCGAAGTATGAAGCCGAATGCCAGGTGCGCAACGCGGGTCTGCCGTACTCCATCCACCGTCCAGCAATCGTCGTTGGCCGTTCCGACGACGGCTCCGCGCCGCTGCTCGAGGGTTTCTACAGCTGCCTCAAGGGCGTCTGGAAGATCCGCGACACCATGTGGTCGGGCAGTTTCCGGGACGAGAACGGGAAGCCGTTCGATAAAAACTCCAAGGCGGATATCCATGTCGGCGTGAAGGGCATGGATGTGGCGTCACTCAATCTCATCCAGCTCGACTGGGTGTCGGTGACGCTCGCCCATCTTGTGGCGCTGCCGGCGCGCGGCCGTACCTACAATCTCGCGCATCTGGAACCGACACCTTTGAAGCAGATCGTCGGCACCATGTTCGACGCGCTGGGCCTGATTAACATCCGCATTGCGGAGCCGGGACAGACGCCCTCGCGCAACCTCGTGATGATCGCCCTCAATCGCTTCATCAATCGCGAAGTTGACCGGTTCCGCCCTTATCTGCGGCCGTCGCCCGTGTTCGAGAGCCGCAACGTCTACGCCGACCTCGGACCGAATTGGCCCGAGCCGCCGGCCATCACGCGCGCGTTCCTGATGACGTCGATCGAGCGGGTGATCGCCGGATGGCGCAAGGAAGCCGCACGGCCAGCGCCGACGCTCAGTCAGCGTCTGCGATCGGTGGTGCGGTCAAAGGCCGCCAGTCCGGCGCAAGCGTAAGCTCGGTACCTGTCCGCGCGGCCAGATGCTCAGGGCTCAACCCCTCGAGCATCTCCCGCGCGATGAAACCTTGCGGCGTCACATCGATCACAGCCAGATCCGTGTAGACGCGTTCGATTGTCTTGCGCTTTTGCCTTGGCGGGCTGGACGAGGCTGTTGATGCCTTGTTTGAGCCTTTGGCGATCCGTCAGTCGAGCATGTGAGAATGCCCTCCCAGTGTCGCCGGATCGTACGGGCACGTCCTTGATCGGCTCGACGCGAAAACAGATGGCCCCGTGACACCAGCGCTCGAGCTGGATCGCTGGTCACGATGTCGGTGGCCTCGCTGGGGACCTTGTCGCCGCCCTCGGCCGCGCTCTGCACCGCACATGCACAAGCATGGCCGAAACGCTGAGCGTTGATTATGTATGACCGTCGCCCTGCGATTCCCTACCCACCGTCGCCCGGAGGCTGCAGCCCCATGTCCCGCAAGACCGCCGGCCCCGAGATCGAACGGTTGATCCAGCTGCTGGCGCGGCTCCCCGGTCTCGGGCACCGCTCGGCGCGGAAGGCGGCGTTGGCCCTTCTGAAACGCCGTGTCGATCTGCTGGAGCCATTGGCGGCGGCTCTTGGCGATGCGGCGACCCGGATCAAGCCCTGCAGCACCTGCGGCAATCTCGACACGGTCGATCCGTGCACCGTCTGCAGCGATCCGCACCGCGATCAGGGTCTCATCGTCGTGGTCGAGGAGATGGGCGACCTCTGGGCGCTGGAGCGGGCGGGCGTCATAAACGGCGTTTATCACGTCCTCGGCGGGCACTTGTCGCCGCTGGACGGCATCGGCCCGGATCGCCTGAACATCCCACGCCTGATCGAGCGGGCGCGTCCGCCTGTGGTGAAAGAGGTGCTGCTGGCCCTGAACGTCACGGTTGAAGGGCAGTCGACAGCGCACTACCTGCGCGAGCAGCTGAGCCCGAGCGGCGTCAAGGTTTCGGCGCTCCAGCAGGGCGTTCCCGTCGGCGGCGAGCTCGATTACCTCGACGAGGGTACGCTGGCGGCCGCAATCCGTGCGCGAAAGCCGCTTTAGCCGGGCACCTCGATGGCCGCATGGAAGCCATTGTTGACAGGTATCCGGCAAGGGTTGAACAGGTCCTCATAACAGCATAGACGCATTGAATTGATCGGGAATTGGTTTGCAGTCTGGATCCGACAGTCACGCTGAGCCTGGTTCAGCCGACATTGGGTCCCGGTCGCACGTACTTACGGGAGTGGGGACGAACGTGCAGCTGTCGCTCATCTGGGACGACTGGATCGCGCGCGTGCGCAGCACGATGCTTGGGCTCCCGAGGGGCGCCAAGCGACTGCTCCTGGTGGCAAACGATTTCATCATCACGCTGTTCTCGGTTTGGCTGGCGCTGTCGCTCCGCTGGGGCCGCTTTTATATTCCGGAGGACGGCGCACTCTGGCTCGTCATGCTGGCCGCGCCGCCGATCGCCGTCGCCGTCTTCCACGCCATGGGCCTGTATCAGCTCGTCACCCGTTTCATCGGTACCCGTGGCGCCGTGCGCATTTTTGCCGCCGTCGCGCTGTCGATGCTGATCTGGGGCCTCATTGTGCTGATGGCCGTCGGCACCGGCGACCCGCGTCTCGTCTTTCCGCGTTCGATCGTCTTCATCTACGCGCTGATCGCCGGCATTCTGGTCTGGGCGAGCCGCGAATTGGCGGCGACCGCCTTGCTTGGCGCTGGTCCGAAGCCGACCGTGTCGCGCGACAAGCGCCATGTCGTCATCTACGGCGCAGGCGCCGCCGGCGTGCAATTGGCCGAGGCACTCCGCCGTTCCGACGGCTACCGCCCGGTCGGCTTCATCGACGATCAGCCGAGCCTGATCGGCCAGCTGGTAGCCGGCCTCAAAGTCTACAAGATGGACAAGCTGCCCCGCCTCGTCGAGCGCGACGGCGTCAAGGAGGTGCTGCTCGCACTCCCCGAACGGCAACGCCGTGAGCGCCGCGCGATCATCCAACGGCTCGCAGCTCATCCCGTTCGCGTCAAAACCATGCCCGCCATGGAGGATATCGCGACAGGCCGCGTCTCGGTGACCGACCTCAAACCCATCGACGTCGACGATCTGCTCGGCCGCGATCCGGTGCCGCCGGACGCCCGCCTGCTCAGCCGCGCAATCCGTGACAAGAACGTGATGGTGACCGGCGCCGGCGGCTCGATCGGCAGCGAGCTCGTTCGCCAGATTATGCGGCAGGGCCCGCGCGTGCTCGTGCTTTTCGAGATCTCCGAGACCGCGCTCTACAACGTCGAGATCGAGATCCAGGACGCGCTCTCGCGCGCCGGAACGGCGGCAGGCCATGTGACGCCGGAGATCGTCAGCGTACTCGGATCCGTGCTCGATGCCTCGTTGCTGCGCACCACGATCGAGCGCCACCGCGTGGAGACGATCTATCATGCAGCCGCCTACAAGCACGTGCCGATCATCGAGGCCAATCCGGTCGCGGGCTTGAGCAACAACACCTTCGGCAGCGCCGTGCTGGCCGAGGTCGCTGCCGCGACCGGCGTCGAGCGCGTGGCATTGATCTCGACCGACAAGGCCGTGCGCCCGACCAACGTCATGGGCGCCAGCAAGCGGCTCGCTGAACTGATCTTCCAGGCGGCGGCCGAGAAGAGCACGGCCACGATCTTCACGATGGTGCGCTTCGGCAATGTGCTCGGCAGCTCAGGCTCAGTCGTGCAGCGTTTCAAGCAGCAGATCCAGGAAGGCGGCCCGGTCACGGTTACCGACCCGGAAGTCATCCGTTACTTCATGTCGATCCCGGAGGCGGCGACGCTCGTCATCCAGGCCGGCGCCATGGCGCGCGGCGGGGAGGTGTTCGTGCTCGACATGGGCGAGCCGGTGAAGATCGACGAACTCGCGCGCACCATGATCCGCCTGATGGGACTGGACGTGCAGGACACAACCAACCCCGATGGCGACATCGCGATCAAGTACGTCGGCTTACGGCCGGGCGAGAAGCTCTTCGAGGAGCTGCTGATCGACGAACGCACGACCGAAACCGAGCACCCGCGCATCCGCCGCAACAACGAGGGCTTTCTGCCGCAGGACGAAATCAAGGCGGTGCTCGACAGCCTGAAGACTGCCATGGAGCAGGGCCGCCTCGACGCAGTCCAGGCGATCCTGGTGCGCAATGTCGAAGGTTACGAACCGGATCGGCGCGGCACTACCACCGAACACGCGCCGACGATCATGCCGGTCTCGCGCATGTTGCATTAGCCGCAGTCGCCGGACCTCACGGGTGAGGGACACCACAGATCCACGCCGCGCCCCGGCCCGTTCGCTCCGACCTGCGCTCTTCACCGTTAAATCCGCGAGACAGCATAGCTCGCGGTGTCTAAAACGGGCCGGTGTGGCGTCTGCCACGGCACCATTTCGCCCTCGCGGGGAGGCAGTCGATGAAGCGGTCCATTCTTTTGATTTCGTTGGTTGCGCTGCTTGCGATTGCCGGCTTCTACGGCGCGTGGCCGGCGTGGTCCGGCTATCGCATTCGCGCGGCGATCGAGAACCAGGACGTGGCGCTGCTTGAGAGCAAGATCGAGTTTCCCGCCGTCCGCGCCGCCCTGAAACCGACCGTGACCGCCGAAGTCAACCGGCAGGTCGAACTCCGGCTGAAGGACGCAGGCCCGCTCGGCGCCCTGATCGGCAGCCAGCTCAAGGGCGAGTCCGTCGGCCGCCTTGTCGACCGCGCCATCGAGTCCGCGGTGACGCCGGAAAGCGTCATCCGCATCGCGCACGAAGGCAAAAGCATGCGCGATGCAATCGAGGGCGTGCTGGCCGGCCAGATGGGTGGCGCGCTCGGCGGCGTTCTCGGGAAACTCGGCCAGCGCCGTCAGCAGGGCGGCGCCCAGCAGCCGCAATCGCAAGAAGCGCCGCAGCCAGATGCCGGTGGTAGCGCAAAAAGCGAGGACGGCAAGCCGAAGCGTCGGTTCGGGATCGCCAACATCAAGCGCTTTTCGATCAATGGGCCGCTGAGCTTCTCTGTCGGCGTCGCCCGCAAGGCCGACGCCACCGAGCCTGATGTCACAGCCGAGATGCGCTTCACCGGCTTCGACTGGAAGGTCGTGAGCCTGATACCGCGATTAGAGGCAGTGCAGTAGTCCGCGGTGCGAAAAACACCCACAATGTCATGCTCGGGCTTTTCCCGAGGACCCATTGTGCAACAATCTCATGCAGCAAACATGTGCTGCAGCGTCACCGCAAAACTTGGCAGTTTGAGTCCGTTGGACGATGGGTGGTCGGGACAAGCCCGACCATGACACTTTGTATTTTTGCACCCCTGCCCTGCCCTACCTGTACTGCCCGTCCCACTTGCCGTCGGGACGTGCGTTGACGACCTTGCCGTCGGGGCCGACCTCGGGCCGGTTGATGGTGAACACGTTCTCCGGGTTGATGACACCGTAGTCCATGTAGCCGAGCCGCGCGATCGGCCGCATGGCGCCGGTATCGACGATGCCGTCCTTCACGTACCTGTCGTCGATGTGGATGCCGACGACCTGCCCGATCACCATGGTATAGGGCAGCCGTTTGCCCGGCAGCTCCATGGTCTTCCACACCTTACACTCGAAAGCGGCTGGCGCGTTCTTCACGCGCGGCGGCTTCACGGTCTGCGATGCCGCCGCCAGCAGGCCTGACAGCTCGAACTCGTCGACGCCGTGCGGCACCGACGCTGACGTGGTGTTCATCTCGAAGCGCAGGTCGTAGTTGGCGAGCGAGCAGACGAACTCGCCGTTCTCGTTGATGTTCTTCAGCGTGTCCTTGGTTCCAGCCGAGCCGAACACGACGTAATGCGGGTTCTCGGCGACGGCATTGAAGAAGCTGTAGGGTGCGATGTTGGCGACGCCATCATTGCTGATCGTCGACACCCAGCCGATCGGGCGCGGCACCATCAGCGCCTTGAACGGGTCGTGCTTCATTCCATGCTTGTTTTCGATGGCATCGTAAAACACTTGAGGCGTCTCCATGTCAGCAGGTTGTGTTCCCACCTTATAGGCTTGGTCCAACGCTGAGCAAAGGTTGGCTTTGGGCAACGCGCGGCTGCGGCACTATCGTTGCGCGCCGGCCTTGAAACCGTGCTTCGCCAGCAACGCGTCGGACACCTCGATCAGGCGCGCGATCTTGGCCGCGTCGCGCGATTCGTCCGACCCGGGCATCGGCTGCCGCCCATCGAGATATTGCCCGCTGAGCTTGGCCGCGTCGGCCTCGGTGACAAGCCAGAGCAGGTCGCCGGCCGAGGTATCCTGCGTGCGCACGGTCGGCAGCACCGGCGCCATCAGCGGCATGATGTATTTCCACCCCAAAATCTGGAGGATGTTCCGCTCCCGCGCGATGTCGGTGCCAGGCACGATGTTCGGATTGAACGCCAGCGTGGCGACGCGTGGCTCAGCCTTCGCCAGATGCCGCGCGTGCATTAGATTGAGCAGCTTCGACGCGGAGTAACGGGCTTCGCCCCGATCGACGCGCTCCTTCATGTGGTCCTGCGCCTTCGCCGCATCTGCCATGGTCGCCGGGTCCTCCCAGGTCGCGCGTGTGATGCCGACGAGGCAGAACGCCTGCGGGTCGTGCACGATGCTGGACGTGAGCACCAGCCGGCCGCCGTCGCGCACACGCGGCAGGAGTCGCTCGGCCAGCAGATAGTGCGCGAGATGATTGACCGCGAATGACAACTCGATGCCCTCGGCCGAGGCCTGATCGGTGAGGATCGTCTGCAGGCCGGCGTTGAACGCCATGGCGTCGATGTGTTCGCCACCAAGCGCCGCCTCGATCGTATCGGCGGCCTTGGCGACGGACTTCAGGCTCGCCAGATCCGCGGCGACGATCGTCAGACGGCCTTGCGCGCCAGGGAGTTGCATCAACGGCGCCGACTTCTCTGGCGAGCGCGCCAAAAGGAACACCCGCCAGTCCGGCTTCTCGGCCAGGAGACGCGTCACCATGCGCCGCCCGAACCCGGCCGTGCCGCCGGTCATGACCAGGGTTTTGGGCGCGCGGTGTGTGGCAGTGGCCGGGGTGGACGTCATGACGGGTCTCCTGGAATGGGCGGCGGCTGGGCGCGCAATCACGCAACGGCCGCCGAGCATCGGACTCAGCCCCGATTAGCCGCAAACGATCGCCCGCGCGACGGGGTGCGGCGATTTTGTTGCGTGTTCGCAGCGGTGCCTTCGGATGCCGCGCTTTCCTTGCGGTTCAGTCGCCCACCTGCAACCGCGCGTGGATGCGGCGAAACGCGCCGGCCGAAAAAATGGAGGTCGGGTCAGCAGGCCGAGAGTCTTGAATGGAACTGAGCACCAAACCTGCGTAACCCAACGCCACTGGCACCCCAAGATGTTGGGTTAAAGGCAGAACAAACGCTCGATCACCCACAAATTCCGTTTCCGCCCTAACCCAGCCTGCACGCCGCCTTACCCCTTCTTCACCGGCGCCCCGACTGCCGGAACCGCGGCGGGCGCCTTCGCCGGCACCGGGGCTGCCGCCACCTTCGCGAACATGTCGGCTGTGATGCCGTCGTACCAGCCGAGGCTTTCCGCGTAGTTCTGCTTGCGCAGGCCGGCGTCTTCGCCCTTCTGAGACACGAACGGTCCGGAGGCCTCGAGCTTACCGTCCTTCGGCGCGTAGTTGGCGCCGACCTTGATGCAGTCGTCGGGCGCCACCAGCGACCAGCAGGTGTTGCGGTAACGCGCCGGGAACTTCTCCTTCTTCGACAGCTCGGCCAGGATTTCGGCGGCCACCACCTTGCCCTGGCTGTTGGCCGAGAACGCCGACTTCGGCATCTCCGCCGCCGTCATCGCTGTGGCGTCGCCGATGACGTAGATGTCCTTGGCTTCCGTCGCCGCGAAATTCTCGGGGTTGATCGCGACGTAATCGCCCTTTGTCAGACCCGCCTTGATCGCGATCTCGCCTGCGCGCTGCGCCGGGATGATGTTGGCGGCGTCGAACTTCACGCGTCTGCCGGCCTTGGTGGTGAGCTCGCGGCCCTTGACGTCGAGCCCGGTCACCGAGAAGTCGTCGATCTCGGTGGACAGGTTCAATTCCACGATGCCCTTGTAGTATTTCTCGAACGCCTCGACGAACACCGGCTGCTTCGAGAACGCCTTCTTCGGGTCGAGAATGACGAGCTTCGACTTCGGCTTCTTCGTCTTCAGGTAATGCGCGATCATGCAGGCGCGCTCGTACGGTCCGGGCGGGCAGCGATAGGGCGCGTTCGGCATCACCATCGCGAACGTACCGCCGTCCTTCATGCCGTCCATCGTCGCTTTGAGCTGGCGCTTGCCGACGGCCGATGTGGTATAGGCGTGCGGCATGGCGTTCGAAACAGCCAGCGAATAACCGGGGATCGAGTCATACTTGATGTCGATGCCGGGCGACATGACGAGCCGGTCATAGGCGAGCGTCCGGCCGGTGCGCAGCGTCACGGTTTTCTTGGCCGGGTCGACTGATGTGGCGTAGTCGTGCACGACCTTGACGCCGATCCGGCGCAGCCCGTCGTAACCGTGGCTGAGGCTCTCGAGTGTGCGGAAACCGCCGAGATAGAGGTTCGAGAAGAACGACGAGGAATAAACCGGGTTCGGCTCGATCAAGGTGACGTCGAGCTTGGCGTCGCCCGGCTTCACGTCCTTCAGCAGATAATGCGCGACGGTCGCCCCGCCAGCGCCGCCGCCGATGATGACGACCTTCGGCGCCGCCTGCGCGATCGCGAACGTCGATTGCCCCGCCAGCGCCAGCGAAGCAGCACCCGCGCCGCCGACGAGTTTGCCGAGATCACGCCGTGAAATCTTGGTCATGGTGTTATTCCTCCCGTTGTCGTGCCCGTATCGAACTCAGTCGTCGTGCTGACCCGCGCTCACCCGCCCGTGCCTCGCAGCCCGGCCTTGCGCATCAGATTGGCGATTTCCATCCAGAACAGCTCCGAGCCCTGATAGCCGACCGTGCGCCCGACCTCGCGGCCATTCACAAGCAAAACGAACGTCGGCGAGTAGACGACGCGCTGGATAAACGCAATCTCGGGATCGCCCCGGTGGCGGCGCACCAGCGGCGCCAGCTTGCCCTCGGCGCTGTTGACGTATCCAGCGCGCGTCTCGGCATCGAACCTTGCGCAATAGGGACAGCCGCGATCCTCGATCATCAGCAGCAGGGTCCCCTTGACCAGTTCTCCCTCGACAGCCGTCGCGGGCCGCACGCCGGCGATCCATGCAACCGACGCCACCACGAGCGCGGCTAGGACCTCGCGGCGCGTCATTTGGACCGGCTTTCCACCGAACGGCATCACATCTGGACTCCGGCAATTGCAAGTGCCTACTCTATTATGCTATCGCGCATCGTAAAGCAGGTTTCATGGCGGGCGCGAGCGGCGGAGCCCCGGTTACCCGCTTGAGCGAGGTGCAGCCATGCCAAACTGCCCTGATGTGCGCCACCACCCGGAGGAGCGCGCAGGCCTGAGCGTTCTCGAGCGCCGCGATGTGCTGATCGGCGGGGCTGCGGCCGCAAGTCTGCTTGCCGTGTTCTCCACCGCCTTCGCCCAGGACAAACAACCGCCCGCCGAACTCGACGCCGCGCTGAAGGCAATCATGGGCGACGCCAAGCCGGCCGACGGTAAGATCGCGATGGAACTGCCTGATATCGCCGAGAACGGCAACACAGTGCCGTACGCCCTCACGGTCGAAAGCCCGATGACCGAGGCCGACTTCGTCAAGACGATCCATATCCTCGCCACCGCCAACCCGCAGGCCGGCATCGCATCCTACAGCTTCACGCCGGCTTCCGGCCGCGCCTTTGTCGCCGGCCGCATGCGCCTCGCCCGCAGCCAGGACATCGTCACCGTCGCCGAGTTGAGCAATGGCAAATTCCTGCTCGGCCGGCGCTCCGTGAAGGTGACCATCGGCGGCTGCGGCGGTTGAGGGAGGGAGACAGATGACCGCGAACAAACCCCGCATCAAGCTGCCCGAGAGCGCCAAGGCCGGTGAGATCATCGAGATCAAGACGTTGATCGCGCACGTCATGGAAACCGGCCTGCGCAAGGACGCGAACGGCCGCGTGGTACCGCGCGATACCATCAACACGTTCACAGCCGCGTTTGCCGGAAAGGCGGTGTTCAAGGCAACGCTGCACCCGGCAACGGCAGCCAACCCCTTCATCCACTTCACCATGCGGGTACCCGGCCCTGGTGAATTCGAATTTGTGTGGACTGACGACGCGGGTGCCAAGATCATCGAAAAAATGAAACTGAATGTTATCGTTTGACTGATCTGGTCTTGGCCAGGCATCCACGGACGCGATCAGATCATTGCAACAACGGAGACGACGGTGGCTGACGATCCGGTTTGCGCCCAGAAGGGCCCCTATCAAGTGACCCTCGAGGCTGGCAAAGCCTACTTCTGGTGCACCTGCGGTCGCTCGCAGAAGCAGCCCTATTGCGACGGCGCCCACAAGGGCTCGACGTTCGCGCCG
This sequence comes from Hyphomicrobiales bacterium, assembly GCA_031367895.1. Classification (GTDB taxonomy): domain Bacteria; phylum Pseudomonadota; class Alphaproteobacteria; order Rhizobiales; family Hyphomicrobiaceae. The sequence continues at coordinate 12,728 of JANLQP010000314.1, read as the reverse complement.
CAGCGTTTCGTCGCTGAAGCCAGTGGCACGGTGAACCTGTGCGGCTGCAAGAGCACCGACGATAAGCCGTTCTGCGACGGCAACCACAATATGCTTTGAGATCCGGCGCGCCCGCTCCGCCATTCACGGGGCGGGTCATGACGAACAAATTGTTCAGTCGAACTGCGGGCTCAGGCTGTCATAGCCGTCGCCCATCGGATAACTGCGGATCGCTTCATCGAGCTGTTCGGCGAGTTTGGCATCCATCGGTTTCAACCGCACAAACGCGGCGCGCGCCCGGTCGAGATCCCCCATCTGCACGAACAGAACGCCGCGATACATGATGGCGCGCGGGAAATCCGGCTTCAGCGACAACGCGCGGTCGTAATGCGCAAGCGCGCGCTTGAAGTTGGCCGCCCCTTGCGCGCGGAGACTGAACGCCAGGTTGTTGTGCGCCTCGGGGATCGTCGCATCGAGCGATACAGCCGTTTCGAAGCGCGCCTGCGCCTCGGCGAACTTGCGGTCCAGCATCAGTTTGACGCCGTCGTTGTAGGCGATGATCGCCTTTTCGCGCGGGCCACCTTTCGGCACGGGCTTCGGGTCGCTGTCGGCCGCTTGAGCGGGGAGTTGTGCAGGGACAAGCAACGCAAGCAGGACAGAGGCGGCAGCAAGACCACGCATTGCAAGGCTCCAAGGTCAGACGAAAGAGCCGAGGCACATCGGCGCCTCGGCTTAGATCGCGTCCACATCGGCTCGCGCACACTCATCTGCTCGCGAGTTGGCGACCTTGCAGCAGTTGGCGCGCCAGCGTCAGCGACTCGCGGCCCGGATCGGCCTTGACGCCGAGCGCCAGCAACTGCCGCGCCATCGCCAGCGCCTTGACCCGGTTGCCGCTGTCACGGGCCGCCGACATGGCGCCGGAGACCGCGCGATATCGGTTCGGCTCCTTCTTGAGCACGGTCTCGTACTCCTTGAGCGCATCAGCCGGCTTCTTTGCAGGCCCAAGCAGCATCTCTGCCAGCACCTCGCGCGCCGGCACCAGCGGACCGGGCGTCACGGCGTGCTTCTCGGTCGCATCCTCGCGATCGGCAGCTTTGCGAAGATCGTCGATGCATGCGTCGGTCTTGCCCTCGGCACAAAGCGCCAGCGCCTGCACGACGTCGCCCTGGATCGCGATCTGCTCGGCCCAGTAGCCGATCTTCATCTCCTTGGCCTGGTTACTCAGCGCCACGAGCCGGGCATGCTGCTCGCGCGCCTTCACCGAATCGCCCGAGCGGGCCGAGCCGATGCCCTTCGCGAACGCATTGACCGATTCTGCCTGCGGATATTTCTTCCAGGGATAGTCACCGGCAGGCGCCAGCGTCAACGCGGCGGCGCCCTGCCAGTCGCTACGCTCGAGGGCAATGCGCGCCGGCATCGCGGCGTAGGCGAAAGCCGATGCAAAGTGATCGACCGGCGGCTTGGCCAACGATTGCTGGCTGGCTGCGACCGCCGCCCGATCCTGTGCCAACTGCAGATGCGCATAGACCATGTAATCGTGCGCGTGATGCCCGTCGAACGTCTTCTCGGTCGACGACTTCTCGGACGCGCGATTGGCATCGATCGAGTCCTGCCAACTGCCGAGCCGCGTGAAGATATGCGACGGCATGTGCAGCGCGTGCGTCGCGTCCGGCGCGATCTTGGCGTAGAGCCTGGCCGCGTTGAGACCATACTTGGCGATCGGCGGATAATCGTAGCTGTGGATCAGGTAGTGCGCGACGCCCGGATGCTTGGGAAGCACCTTGAACAACGGCTCGAGCTTCTGTGCCGCGGCGAGTTGGTTCTTGTAGGTCTTGTCCGCCGGATCGAAGTTCGCCGACGTCACCAGCGCCGAAAGCACCGTCGCCTCGGTATCCTTCGGATTGGCTACGGCGAGCTTCTGCATCGCCGCGTCGAAACTTTCCAGCCGCGTGCGATGATTGAGCTTCTCGTGATCCTTGACGAAGACCGCGACGGCCTCGACGTAACCCTTTTCGCGCTCCGTCTTGAGGCCGGCCTTGCGTGCCGCATCCAGCATGCCGCCGATGTCGTTGAGCTTTTGCGCTGGAAGGTTGGCCGGCCATATGAAGGGGTTGTCGAGCGCGGTCATCGCCTTGCCCCAATGCGCCATGCCGCACGCCGGGTCGGCCTTCAGCACCGTGTCGAACGAGGCGACTGCCGCCGGCCAGGCGAACGAATGGTAGAGCGCCATGCTGCGGTTGAATTCCTTCTGGGCCTCGGCATTGCATTCGACCTTGAAGTCGACCTTGCCGAGCCGCTTCAGGTCGACCGCACCCGGCTCGTGGGCCAACGTCGGATTGCCCAGAATGAGCGAGCAGACTGTTGCTCCGGCGATAGCAATCCCGTGCCAATGGACAATTCCATTCATGGCGGACTCCCAAATAGCTGACCTCGGATGCGAGAATTGCACGCCTAAACATCTGACTTGTCAATCACCCATGCGGCGGATGCGGATAGTTAACCGATGCTCGATGGCCCTGTGATTGACAGGCTGTGGGACGGGTGAAACTCTTCAACAATGCCCAAACATGCGCTCTGAACAATGGAGACTGCCGATGCCTGCCACGACGCCATTCCTGAAGGGTGAAGAAAACCGGGCGCCGCTCGCCTCGCGCTATCTCGATGTCGCGGAGCTGCCATGGCAAGAGACACGCTTCCCGGGCGTCACCATGAAGGTGCTGCTGGAGGACAAGGACTCGGGGCTTGTTACCGGACTTTTCCGGTTCGCGCCGGGCGCCAAACTCCCCTACCACGAGCATGTCGCCGTCGAGCAGACCTGGGTTCTGGAAGGGTCGCTCAAGGATGACGAAGGCGAAGCAACCGCTGGCAACTTCGTCTGGCGTCCAGCTGGCAACCGCCACGACGCGCACTCGCCGAACGGCTGCCTCGTGCTCAGCGTCTTCCTGAAACCGAACTTGTTCCTGGACAAGGATGCCGTAGGCTGGGCAACCAAGGGCGGCACCTGATCAGTCCTGCGGTCAGGCTTTAAGCCTTAAAGCCGACAGACTTTGACGGCGGACGGTGTCCGCCGTTAGACCGGTTGCGATGCCAAGCCTTTCCGTCCACTTCGTCACGCCGATTTACCGGGCCGAGATCGGCCGCGCCGGGCAGCGCCTCAACGGCGAAGTCAAGGCCTCCTGCCTCTCGATCGCTGCCGAAGACCGCGCCGGGCAGGCGTGGTCCGCCGCCAAGAACTATCGCGGCTATACCTCGTACGCCTCACTCAACGACCTGACGTGGCGCTCGCCGGTGCTGGCGGAACTCGCAGTCCTGTTCGACGCGCACGTCGCCGCATTCGCCAAGTCGATCGATCTCGATCTCGGTCGGCGGCGCCTCGTGCTCGACAGCTTCTGGATCAACATTCTCGAACCAGGAGGCCACCACGCCGCACACATTCACCCGCATTCGGTCGTGAGTGGCACCTACTATGCCGACGTGCCGGCAGGCTCCAGCGCCATTCGCTTCGAGGATCCCCGTCTCGGGATGATGATGGCGGCACCGCCACGCAAGGCGACGGCGCGCCTCGCCAATCGGACGTTCGTCGATGTGGTGCCGAAGTCGGGCACCGTGCTGCTCTGGGAAAGCTGGCTTCGCCACGAGGTGCCGGTCAACAAGGCGCGCCGGCCGCGGATATCCCTGAGTTTCAATTACCGGCAACAGTGAAGCAGCTCAGCTCCTGAGCATGATTTTTCTCGCCTGATCGAGGCAAAGGCGGAAGCCACCGATCGCTGTCATCTCCTGCCCGGCCGGAACGCTGTCGCGGACGACGGTGCCGCCCGTCTCCTCGATCGCGATCTCCATCATCAGGTTCTCGGCGAGGCCGAAATCCTCGATCTCGATGTCGGGCCGATCTGAATCGCCCGCCGGAATGCCGCGCTGGCGCCAGGCTTCGGCGCGCGCCTTCAAGTCCGGCGTCACGTTGGTATAGCCGAGCACGGGCCGCCCCAAAGCGCGCATGAAACCGATCTCAAACGCCGTACCGGGGTCCATCGACACGCCGCGAAACGGCGTCATGTTCGCGATCAGCAGATCGCAGGAGCGCATCAACGCCTCGTTCGCCAATGCAATACGCCGCGCCTGCTCGTGCCGGGAAAGTCCGGACAAATCCAGTTCCTGATCGAGCGGAAAGCAGCCTTCGAAGCCGGCCTGCGCCGCCAGCTGCGCCTTTTCCGCACCCATTCGCCGTGCATCGGCGAGAAACACCTCGGGTCCGGCGAAATAGATGCGCGGCCGCTTCTCGCTCATGGCGCCAGTCTCCAGTCGTCAACAGTCTCCATTCGTTAACCGAATAGTATCATTTAGTATCATTTGGTCTTTCGTCGCATGCCCGAGCTTGACGATGCCGCGACGCAAATGCGGCCGCCGCGCCAGCAAAGCACGGGCACCGACGCCATGCACCGGGTGCCGCCAATGCGGTGCTGTTTTGGCCAGCGGGACCAGCACGAAACCACGGTTGGCTATGCCCGGATGCGGCAGGATCAGCGTGCCCCGTCGTGTCGCGGTGGCTGGATGCCCGACAATGCGACCACCGTGATCGAGAATATCGATATCCAGCGGCCTTGGTCCCCACCGTGTACCCGTGCGCCGGCCGGCTTCCCGTTCAAGCCGCTTCAGCAGGCGCAACAGCATTGCTGGCCCGATCGAACCCTCAATCCCAACGACCGCGTTGACGTACGGCGCCTGGCGCCCGTACCCCATTGGTGGCGTCGAAAAACAACCTGAGTAAGCCGTAATCGCAAATTTGTGATGCGACAGCGCCCGCAAGGCATGACAAATTGCTGAACTTGGTTCGCCGTGCGCACCCTTACTGTTCGAACCGAATGCGAGCCAAATACCTTTCATTTTTATAAAACCGATCTTTCTGGTGCGGCCGAGGTTTCGTCATTCGGGAAGCTTAGTCTTTCCCTCGGCATCACTTTTCACGATACCGCGGATCCGGTATAGCTTGCTCAACGTATACTTGTATCCGCTTTGCACCGGGAGACCGCTGTTGGGCGGTTTTAGTGTTTCTGGCTGCCAATAGGCGGACGACTTCATAAGGAGAGTGACGCTCGATGTTTTTCTATCCAACCGAACGGATTGCGCTGTTCATCGATGGCTCGAATTTGTATGCCACCGCCAAGGCGTTGGGTTTCGACATTGATTACAAGCGCTTGCTGACATTGTTTCGCAGCAAAGGTCACCTCATCCGCGCGCTTTACTACACGGCACTTGCCGAAGAGCAAGAGTACTCGTCGATCCGGCCGTTGATCGACTGGCTGGATTACAATGGCTACACGATGGTGACAAAGCCGACCAAAGAGTACACCGACGCCTCTGGCCGCCGGAAAATCAAAGGTAACATGGATATCGAGTTGACGGTCGACGCGATGGAGCTGTCGGCGCATCTCGATCATGTCGTGCTGTTCTCCGGTGACGGCGACTTCCGGTCCCTCGTTGCTGCACTGCAGCAAAAGGGCCTCCGGGTCAGCGTCATTTCGACCTTGCAGACACAACCGCCAATGGTTTCAGACGATTTGCGCCGCCAAGCCGACCAGTTCATCGACATTGCCGATCTCGAAAAGGACATCTGCCGGGATCCATCCGCCCGCATCCCGCGCGAGGCACGCGAGACACGAATGCAGCAGTTCCGGACCCAGCGCGGCGACACGCCCGGTGACGATCCGGATCTGGACTGAAGCGCTTGACGCGAATTCGGTTGAATTTTGATGTCGCTTCTTGCCACAAATGCCGGATGAGGGAAAACCCGAATCCGGTCGAACCGCTGGCCGATTGCGCCCAATGCATCCGCCTTGCAGACTTTCGCGCGGCCAATCGAGAGGCAGAACCGGATTGGCACAACGCGCCGGTCGCATCGTTCGGTATCGCCACCGCGAAGTTGTTGGTTGTCGGCCTCGCGCCAGGCCTTAAAGGCGCCAATCGCACCGGCCGGCCGTTCACCGGCGATTATGCCGGTGACCTCCTCTACGCGACGCTGCTCAAGTACAAGTTTGCACGCGGCACGTATGGCGCACACACCGCCGATGGCCTGACACTCAGCGACTGCCGCATCACCAACGCGGTCCGCTGCGTGCCGCCGCAAAACAAGCCGTTGCCCGCCGAGATCAAGGCCTGCGGCGGCTTCCTGCAGGCGACGATCGCCGACATGTCGCGCCTCAGCGCGATCGTCGCGCTCGGCCGGATCGCGCACGACGCGGTGCTCACGAGCCTCGCACAGCGCAAATCTCAGTTCGCGTTCGGGCACCGGGCGAAGCACGCGTTGACGCCCAACCTGACGCTGTTCGATAGCTATCACTGCTCCCGTTACAACACCAACACTGGCGTCCTGACGGAGGCGATGTTCCATCAGGTTTTCGCCGATGTCCGCGCCCACCTCGACAATGCCTGATGCGGTGGTTGTCACCGCACACCAAGCGCGAAGGCTTCGACGCAATGCAAAACCTCACGGTCGTTTTCGATCTCGACGGCACGCTGGTCGAGACCGCGCCGGATCTCATTGCCGCGACCAACCACGTGATGAGACGAGCGGGCCTTGCGCCAGTGCCGGCAGCACACATCCGGCCATCGATCAGCTTCGGCGCGCGCGCCATGATCGAGAAAGGCCTGCAGTTCCACGCGCGTTCACTGCCGACCGTCGAGATCGACCGCCTGCTGCAGCTGTTCCTCGCCCACTACGCCGAAAACATCGCCGTCGAGAGCCACGCTTATCCCGGGCTCGAGACGGCACTCGAGACGCTGGCTGCGCGCGGCGCGACGCTCGCTGTCTGCACCAACAAGCAGCACGCGCTTTCGCGCCGCCTGCTCGATGCCTTGGGCCTCAGCCGCCACTTCAAGGCGCTCGCGGGCCGTGACACGTTCCCGGTCTGCAAGCCGCATCCCGATCATCTGACCGGTGCCATCGCGATGGCGGGTGGTGATGCGCAACGCGCGATCATGGTCGGCGACAGCGAAACCGACATCAAGACCGCGCGCGCCGCCGGCATTCCCGTCATCGGCGTGCCTTTCGGTTATACGGATATCCCGATCCATGAGTTGAAGCCGGACGCCGTGATCACGCACTATCGCGAACTCGAGACGGCGATTGCCGCATTGTCGCGCCGCTGACAGCGATCTGATCCGCCGAGCGGAGGGAGTTGTCCTGCTGCACTGCAGTCCCGGTTCAGCCACATTTCCCCAGCATATCGGTAACATCGGTCACGCGTTCCAACTCAAAAACAAGGACGATCCGATGATCAAGAGCATCGCACTATCCGCCCTTATGACCTCACTGCTGGCTGGGGCGGCATTCGCCCAGGCATCGCCGCCCGCAAAAGAGATGCCGCCCGCTGCCACGCAGGCCGCGCCCGCACCGACCACTGGCGTTACGCCCGAAGATCCCGACCAGTGCTTGAAGACCGCGTCCGATCTCGCCCAATCGGCTGAGGACCGCAAGCTCGGTGAGGACAAGCTCGACAAGATCGAAGAGTTGCTGACCAAGATGGAAACGCACTGCGACGCAAAGCAGTTCGTCGAGGCAATGAACGTCGCGAAGGACATCAAGTCCATCATCGAGACGCAGTAAGTCCCCCAGGTAGGGGGTGTGATAGGCACGGTTGCGTCCGAACGTAGCTTGGCTTCGGTGCCGACAGAACCGTATTGCACCGATCGGGTATCCAACGAATGCTCCATCGGTGCATCGGCGCTATGTTTATCGCGCTTCGTTTGCCCACGACCCAACCGCGCCTATTGCACAGGCCTCACTCTCGTCCGGTCGCCTCGCGGCGCAGACCAGTCAGCGAATTGCGCAGCTCCGTCTCGATGGCGTTGCGCACCACGACGCCGGGCAGCGCAACGCCTGGATCGACCTGGGCCGCATAGAACAGCCGGGTCGCGCGGCCATCCTTGATCGGCTCGAGGCGCCACGATCCCTCGAGCGATTTCAGATCACCCTCGACCCGGCGGAAACGGATCGTCTCGAAGGGCATATACTCCGAGCGAAACACCGAGCGCACCTTCGGCAGCGGCCAGATCCACTCGACCAGATGTTCGCGCACATCCCAGCGCCCTTGTGCATCGGCCGACGTCACTGTGCAAGACTTCAGCCGCTTCACGAACTTCAGCGTGCGCTTGCAATCCAGCATGATCGTCCACAGTTGCTGCGGCGCGACATCGATCTCGACGACGCCGCGCGCGCGGCCGCCTGACGAATTCGGATCGGGTTCGACGCTCACCAGCACTTCGCCGGACGAGAGCTTCTCCAGTGTCGCCGCGTCGAGCGCGGATTGCGCGGCAAGCGTATCGGCGAGGCCAATCCAAAGCACGGCCGACGACACCAGGGAAGGGATCTTCCGAAGCAGGCACAAGCGCCCCTGAGCAGTCCGGTTCGAAGGCATCGTTACGTGTCGACCTCGACAATGTATGGCCGGTCAGAAGTGTTTGGGTTCGCCCCCGCATTCCGAACGGTATCCTAGCAGTTCCCCACACGGGCAGGTTCATCGCGCCCGGAGCAAAAGCTGCGCTCTATTGGCGCGCTGATGCCGCCTCGCAACCACCGGCGCGCAATCCATAGGAGAACACCGTAGTTGTCGTGGCAAGCGCGTGCCGCAGTCGATAGCGTCCGTGCAGTTCAACTCCGATGAAGGGAATTCCCATGAAACTGTTCGCCGCCCTCACCATTACAGCCGCAGCGCTTTTGTCACTCTCCGTTCTGCCCGAGGCGAACGCTGCCACCTGCGCGATGATCCGTGGCTCCGGCATTGGCGCCACCGAGGGCATCGCCCGCTTCATGGCGACCAAGGCCGTTACCGACAGCGCCGCCAAGTACTCTGCCAAGCACACGCTTACGCCGGTCAAAGTGACCTGCAGCGGCTTCAGCTGCAAGGGTGCCGCCAAGGCCTGCAAAAAATAAACACGGCAAAGTCACAAGTACGGCAAAAACGGGAGGCCTTTTGCGGGCTCCCGTTCATGTTTTCGATCTGCTGTACGCGACATCTGCTGTACGCGACGTCGGCTAAAGCTTACTTGCCCGACCCCGAGCCCTTCTTGTCGTCGTCGTCGCCTTCGAGCCCTGTGCTGGGACGATGTTCGCCCGAACCCGAGCCCTGCTTCTTTTTCTTGCTCTGCGCAACGACCGTATCGGCCGACGCAGCCGGTAGGCTCGTCAGACCGAATGACGCGACGAACGCTGCGGCGGTGAGGGCGAGCGCGCTCTTCTTGGAATTGCGCAGTGATAGGCGCAGTGACATGGGCAGTCTCCCATTTTGTGCTTGCGGTGGACCTCGGCACCGTGCCTCGCAGCGCGCATCAGCGCTATGAACATGCTCGTGAAACCGGCGTGACAATGCGTGATCGCATTGCCGGATGGCGCAGCCCGCCGTTGCCAGTCGACCGCAGAGCATGCGAACACTTTCGCGTGGAACCGGCACGTGAACCCGGCGCGTGGAGGCAAGCCCAATGCAAAACACCGAACGCATCTGGACCCTGGTCGAGGACAAGCGTCAGCCGTTCCTGGCGCTCGCGGATCGAATCTGGGGGATGCCTGAAATCGCCTACACCGAGTACCGGTCTGTCGCCGAACACCTGGCGACGCTGAAGGCCGAAGGTTTCCGCGTCACCGAGAACCTGGCCGGCATCCCGACGGCGATAATGGGTGAAGCTGGCCGTGGTGGCCCCGTGATCGCGATCCTCGGCGAATACGACGCGCTTCCGGGCTTGAGCCAGGAAGCCGGCATCGCCGAACCGAAACCGTTGCAGGCGGGCGGGCACGGCCATGGCTGCGGACATAATCTGCTGGGCTCGGCGGCGCTGCTGGCAGCCACGGCGGTCAAGGATCTGCTCGCCGAACTTGGGCTCGAAGGCCGCGTGCGGTACTACGGCTGCCCGGCTGAGGAGGGTGGCGCCGCCAAGGGCTTCATGGTGCGCGAGGGCTGCTTCGAGGACGTCGATGTCGCCATCTCCTGGCATCCGTCCGGCTTCAACTATGTCGACGACGCCCGCTCGCTCGCCAACACACGCATCGATTTTACGTTCCACGGCCGCGCGGCGCACGCCTCCGCCTCGCCGCATCTCGGCCGCAGCGCGCTCGACGCCGTTGAACTCATGAACGTCGGCGTCAACTACTTGCGCGAGCACATGCCGTCGGACGCGCGCATCCACTACGCGATCCTGGACGCCGGTGGCGTCGCGCCGAACGTCGTGCAGGCGACGGCGAAGGTGCGCTATGCCGTCCGCGCCCGCGATCTCGTCGGCCTCAACCAGTTGATCGCGCGCGTGCGCAAGGTCGCCGACGGCGCCGCGCTGATGACGGAAACGCGCATGCAATCCCAGGTGATCAGCGCGGTGTCGAATCTGCTCGGCAATACACCGTTGGAGGAGACGATGCAGCGCGTTTACGACCGGCTCGGCGCGCCCAATTTCGACGATGTTGACCGCGCCTACGCCACGAAGATTCAGGCGACGCTGACGGCCGAGGATATCCAGTCCGCCTACCGCCGCGTCGGTGTCCCCGAACGCCCCAATACGCCACTCTGCGATTTCGTCGTGCCGCGCGAGGCCCGCGGCGAGCCGATGCTCGGCTCGACCGATGTCGGCGATGTCAGCTGGGTGGTGCCGACGGTTCAGGCGCGGGGCGCCGTGCACGCGATCGGCACGGCGTTGCACACCTGGCAGGTGACGGCGCAGAGCAAGAGCCCGCTCGCACACAAGGGGCTCGTGCACGTGGCCAAAGTGATGGCGGCGACTGCCGTCGATGTACTGAAGGACAAGATTCTCCTCGCCCGCGCCAAGGCCGATCACAAGGCACGGCTGGCCGAGGCGCCGTACGTGTGCCCGATTCCGGCCGACGTGAACCCGCCGGTGCAGACAAGGAGGTAGCCTGCGAATGGCTCTACAGGGTCTCAGACCGGGCGGACACGGCGCAGCGGCAAGCCATCCTCATCCCCTCTCCGCGCATACGGCGCTTGTGCGAGGTGAGGGTTGGCCCCGGACACTTGATCCGGGGGAGGGGCAACCACTTACTCTGTCATCAGCGTCGACGACGTCGGCTCCTCGAAGTCAACCTGTCGTGAGCTTTGCACAGCACAAGCGTTGTAAGCCGACGCGATTGACCCGCTCCAGACCTCGTTGCTCGGGTGCGTCACGCGTGATCGATCTGCGTCACTCGGCGGGTCTGGCATCGGGTCGCGGCGAGCGGCGCGTGTCGTAGACGAAGGGGACGGGCTCCCAGAATTTTTCGAGCTTGTTGGTTTTGACGGCTTGGCGGGCGACGGCCTCGCAATGGGCAGGGACGGCGGCTGGATCGGTCTCGATCAACTCGAGTATACGGAGCAGGCTCGAGCCCCAGGTGCCCGGCTCCTGCAGCCTCGGGTGGTCCGTGCGGATGATTTTAGCATAGGGCCTTAGCAGCTCGGCAGCTCGCTCGAGGTCGCCCATATGGACATGGGCCAACGCCTTGCCCCAATCCGGCCAGCCATGCGAGAAGCGCTGCGTTTCGAGGTAATACAGGAAGTCGGCGCCGGTCGTGATGTTCGCGGTCGCCGGCACGATGGCGTCGTGCATGACCTCGATCAGCTTGCCGGCGAAATCCGGTGACGTGACTTTCCAGCCGTGATTGGGCGTGCCGGGAATTGGGCGCGATGTTCCCCAGCTGCCGTGCAATCCGCCATCACTTTCAAAAAGGGGATAAACGCAGTGCAAGACCTCAACTACGTGCTTATTCGACCAGGACTGCTTGAACGCCATACCCCGGAGATAAAAATCGATCGGTAGTTGGAAAAACCATCCCCGATGATAGGCCCAACCAGGGAATGCTCGCTTCACTGGGCCCAAAATCGACTGCATATCTTGCGCTTTGACCATGCTTCTATCGCTTGGTGTAGAGGGGGATGACGAACACGCGCGTGGTGCCTGGACGGAAGGCTATGGCCTCTTGCCAGTATCGTAGCATCTGTTCGGGCCGCATTGGACTGTCTCCCGTTTTGATGTCGTAGATGCATACCGTGCTTTTTCCTGCGTCCTCCAGGACATCAATCCGGGATGCTCCGATGGGTAGGACCGCCGCAGTTTGTCTAACACCCATCAGAAACCCTTCCTCAGACCACATGCCAACACCGATCTCAGGCCATGGTCGAATATCCTTCGCCACCTCCTGGTGGATCAGCGTTCCCAAATCCCGCGCCGATAGTCCAGGAAATGCCGCCCGGACGCGCACATCTGCTTCCACAGCCACCTGGTTCACATCACTGTAGCGCGGGCAAGCCGGATCGACCTTGGCGATGTCGAGCGCGCCGACGATCGGCCGGGCGCTGGTGTTGGTCCAGGTGAGCCCCTCAGGTCCGCGCAGCTCCAGAACCGACGTTTGGCCGGGTGCGGTCTGCGCATAATGTGCCGTCCAGTCGACGACCGTGCCTTGCGGGGAATGCAGCGTGCCGACCGGCCTGTCGCCGGCAAAGATCGAGTCCGACGGCACATCTCTTGGGGCGATGGGAGCCGGCTGCATCGTCAACGAGATCCCGCGGCCATCGAGCGTGCCGAGCGCGTTGAAACGCTGTTGGCCGACCGCGTCGCGCAACTGCTCGCCGTCGATGGCGAGGGTGCCGGCCGGGCCGCTGGTGACGGGCACGTCGAGCGTGCGCCAGGTGCCGCCCGTGATCGCATCGGTCCAGCTCGAGTCGATGCGCTCCTGCAAGTACGGCAGGCGGCCGTCGTCCCGTACCGTGAGGCGAACGTCGTCA
>JANLQP010000295.1:0-18000 GCA_031367895.1 Hyphomicrobiales bacterium | reverse complement strand
GTACTACGCACGATTCGCATGTCAATCCCGGCCTTTGCACTATCAACAAGGGCATAAAATATGACTACGCACCACCAAACTGCAATAGCTGCGGCTATTCAGAACAGGCGCCGTCTCTCCATTTATTACGATCCCGGAATTCGGGTTATCGAGCCACATGCCATGGGTTACGGTAGTGATGAACAGTTGCTTCTTCGCGCGTATCAAGTCGAGGGAGCCAGTTTATCTGGTGAGCACGTTCACTGGAAGCTCTTTCGCGTCGACCGGCTAGGTAACGTTGAACCAAATCCCGCCCCATCGAGTGCGCCAAGGGATGGCTACAAACGCGACGACAAGGCAATGAAGGGCGGAATTATCGCTCAGATTTAATAGTGATGCAGTCGCATGGGCCGGACGAAAGCGCCGGCCCATTGTACGAAACGCAATCGGACGAGTGCACATTGGCATAATCTTGCCTTGCCGCCTCTAAATCGTATGGCTGCCTCAGGCGGCTTCGAAAGGCATCTGGATCTTCCCCAATCGCGACTATCTCTTTCGATTCTTTCATCTCTGACATTCGCAACTAAGTATTCATACTATTGTAAAAATCCCCGTTCGTCTTCGTGCTCTTGAGCTTGTCGATCAGGAATTCGATCGCGTCCATCGTGCCCATCGGGTTCAGGATGCGGCGCAGCATCTGCCCCTTGCGGAGTTGATCCTTCGGTAGCAGCAACTCGTCCTTGCGGGTACCGGAGCGGGCCACGTCGATCGCCGGGAACACGCGCTTGTCGGAGACCTTGCGGTCGAGAATGATTTCCGAGTTACCGGTGCCCTTGAATTCCTCGAAGATCACCTCGTCCATGCGCGATCCCGTATCGACCAGCGCTGTCGCGATGATCGTCAGAGAGCCGCCTTCCTCGATATTTCGGGCCGCACCGAAGAAGCGCTTCGGCCGCTGCAACGCATTGGAATCGACGCCGCCCGTCAGCACCTTGCCGGACGAGGGAACCACGGTGTTGTAGGCACGGCCAAGACGCGTGATCGAGTCGAGCAGGATCACCACGTCGCGTTTGTGCTCGACCAGGCGTTTCGCCTTCTCGATCACCATTTCTGTCACCTGCACGTGCCGTGACGGCGGCTCGTCGAACGTGGAGGCGATCACCTCGCCCTTCACCGTCCGCTGCATGTCGGTGACTTCTTCCGGCCGCTCGTCGATCAGCAGCACGATCAGGAAGCATTCGGGATGGTTCGCCGTGATCGACTTGGCGATATTCTGCAGCAGCACCGTCTTGCCGGTCCGCGGCGGCGCCACGATCAGCGCCCGCTGGCCTTTGCCGATCGGCACCACGATGTCGATCACACGCGGCGACATGTCCTTGATAGTCGGGTCTTCGTGCTCCATCTTCAGCCACTTGTCGGGATAGAGCGGCGTCAGATTGTCGAAGTGGACCTTGTGCTTGGACGTTTCCGGGTCTTCGAAGTTGATCCGGTTGACCTTGATCAGCGCGAAATACCGCTCGCCGTCTTTGGGACCGCGGATCTGGCCCTCTACGGTATCGCCCGTGCGTAAAGCAAAACGCCGGATCTGAGATGGCGACACGTAGATGTCGTCCGGCCCTGGCAGGTAATTGGAGTCGGGCGAGCGCAGGAACGCAAAGCCGTCCTGCAGTACTTCAACGACGCCGATTCCAATGATGTCGATCTCTTTCGCCGCCAACTGCTTCAACGTCGAGAACATCAGCTCCTGCTTGCGCATCGTGCTGGCATTCTCGACACCGACCTGCTCGGCAAAGCTCAACAGTTCCGTCGGCGACTTCGCCTTCAGATCCTGGAGCTTCATCTCCTTGATGTCGGGGGCGTCCGGAGGAGTAACGGGGGTATCTTGCATGTGAAACTCTTGTGGGGTACCGCCGCGGAGGGGGAAGAGGTCAAGTGACTTAAAAAGCCGCGCGGAGAGGGGAAGTAAGATGGGAACACCGCCCATGCTGGGCGCAATCGACCACCGGTGACCTATGAGCCGATCCGGTGTTTGCTCGTCAGGCAGCGGGGAGCTGCAGGAGCAGTCGTCGTCGGTGATAGTGTGATACTCACTCCACCGCCGGAAGTAAAGCGCCGAAATATCGTTTCACTAGAACGGCTTGACGATTACCAGCACGATGATGCCGATCATCAACACCGTCGGCACCTCGTTGACGATGCGCCAGTGGCGGGTGGGCTTCATGTTGCGGTCCTCGGCGAACGCGCGAACGCTGGCCGAGAGGTACCCGTGCGCGCCGGACATCAGGAACACCAACAGAAACTTGGCGTGAAACCAGCCCTGCTTGTAGAAGCCGGACTGCCACGCGAGCCACAGCCCCGTTACCCAGGCAAAAATCATCGCCGGATTGATGATGACCCGCAGCAGGCGGCTTTCCATCACCTTGAACGTCTCCGATTGCACGGAGCCCGTCGCAGCGTCGCAGTGGTAGATGAACAGTCGCGGCAGATACAGCATGCCGGCCATCCACGAAATGATGGCGATCACATGCAGTGCCTTGATCCAGTCGTAGGCGCGCTGGCCGATCAGCACGGCAATTCCAACCGCGCCGAACGCGGTCAGGCCGAGCGCAATGCCAGCACGGATTGCGGACGATGCATTCACGGTGTCATCCTCGGGCTTGTCCCGAGGACCCATGTCTCAACGAGTCCGGAGGGTCGTTGATTGTGAACGCGGTACCCGCGTGCCCAACCTCAAGTATCGCGTCTGCCGCGCTATGGGTCCTCGGGACAAGCCCGAGGATGACAAATTGGAAATTTGCGCGCGGCCTCATGCCGGCCTCCACGCCCTGACCACCTCGACCAGCCGCGCCACGTTCTCCGGCGGCGTCTGCGGCACAATTCCATGTCCCAGATTGAAGACGAAGGGCTTGCCGGCCATTAGATCGAGGATTTCGTGCACCCGTTCCTCCATCGCCGCCCCGCCGACAACCAGCAGCAGCGGATCGAGATTGCCCTGGATCACGACCTTTTCGTCCTCGAACGCTTCCCCCATCATGTAGGGCGGCATCGCCGTATCGCAGCCGATGCCATCGACGCCGGTCTCGGTCACGTACCAGAGCGCGGCGCCGCCTGCCCCACGCGGAAAGCCGATGATCGGCACTGTCGGATGCAAGTCCTTCACCGCGGCAACGATGGCCTTGGTCGGCTCCACCACCCAGCGATCGAACTCGTCGTCCGGCAGGCTGCCCGCCCAGGTATCGAAGATCTGCAGCGCATCGGCGCCGGCCTTCGCTTGAGCGGAGAGATATTCGATGGACACCTCGACCAGCAGATCGATCAGCTGCTGGAAGCCATCCCGGTCCCGATAGGCCCAAAGCCTGGCAGCCGCCTGATCCTTGGACCCCTTGCCTTCCACCATGTACGTCGCGACCGTCCACGGCGCACCACAAAACCCGATCAGCGCGGTCTCGGACGGCAAATCCTGCCGGAGCCTCTGCACCGTTTCGGCGACGGATTGGAACTTGGGGCGAGTCGCGGCAGCCTGCAAGCGATTCAACTCGGCGACGGATGTGATCGGATCCAGCAATGGCCCCTCGCCCTCGGCAAACCGCACCGCTTGGCCGAGCGCATCCGGGACCACCAGGATATCCGAAAACAGGATCGCCGCATCGAACTCGTAGCGCCGGATCGGCTGCAACGTCACTTCGGCAGCCAATGCCGGATTGTAGACCAGGCTCAGAAACCCGCCGGCTTTTGTCCGAGCCTCCCGGTACTCCGGCAGATAGCGCCCGGCTTGCCGCATCAACCAGATCGGTGGCGGTGTGAGTGCCTTGCCGGCGAAGGGCTGCAGGAAGCGTCGCGTTGGGGCAGAACCTGGTTTCATGGCGCTCTTCACTTAAATCCTTTAAGGAAGGTCTAAGGTTTCTGTTGAAGACTCTTAGCGGCGTGGATTACGGGAATTCTTGATCTCAGCCATGGTTCTCCAACGCTTATCCAGCGCGTCCAGCCGCAGCATCAAGATCGAGTAGCTTGGCGGCGGCGAACCTACAAGTGCCGAATCCATGAGCCCACTCAAAGCCGTGTGAACGTGTTGCAGGAGCCGCCTCGGACGGACGGCCTGTTGAGAACAACGGGAGTAGTTCGGACGGCCGGTGCAGGACCGGAACTTGTGCTCGATCGCCGTTAAAGCTCGTCCCTGCCGGTGCAATTGGGGACAGTTCTGTGGAGAACCGTCGGGTTGCATCTGACGAGTTCGGCCTCCTGTCCGCTGCCTGTGGAAAACTCGCCACTTTGTCCACAGCGCCCCCACAGGCTGCGCGAACCGGGAAACCGCCGCGATTCCACCTTGACGCAGGATGGCATCAGGACCGTACTCACCGCTCACCACTTCGCTGCCCGCCGAGGATCCCGATGTCGAGCGTTCTGCCGAGCTACTTCCATCTGCATCTGATCTCGGACGCGACCGGCGAGACGCTGACCACGATCGCCAAGGCCGCCGCCGTTCAATATGCACAGGTGCGCCCGATCGAGCATGTTCACCCGCTCGTGCGCACGCCGAAACAGTTGGATCGCGTGTTGCAGGAGATCCAGTCGGCGCCGGGCATCGTGCTCTATACGATCGTCCGCCAGGACCTGACGACCGAGCTCGAGCGCCGTTGCCGCGAGCTGAAGATTCCGTGCCTGCACGTGCTCGAGCCGATCATGAAGGTGTTCGAAGCCTACCTCGGCCAGCCGCAGACGCCAATCGTCGCTGGCCAGCACGTGCTGGACGCCGATTACTTCCGCCGCATCGACGCGCTGAACTTCACGATGGCGCACGACGATGGCCATCTGCCGCAGGATTTGAACGAGGCCGAGATCATCATCCTCGGTGTCTCCCGGACATCGAAGACGCCGACCAGTATCTATCTGGCGCAACGCGGCTATAAGGTCGCAAACGTGCCCTTGGTGCCTGGGATCGATCCGCCCGAGGCTCTGGGCGGCCAGCATCGCGCCTTTGTCGTCGGCCTGATCGCGAGTCCCGACCGCATCGCCGAAATCCGCCGCAACCGCGTGCATCTCCTCGCCGATCGCCAGCTTGACGACTACGTCGACCGCGTGCAGATCGCCAACGAGATCGCCCAATCACGCCGATTGTTTGCCAAGCACGGATGGCCGGTGATCGACGTGACGCGCCGCTCGATCGAGGAAACGGCCGCAACCATCATCAAGCTGCTGCACGAGAAGCAAGCCGATCAGGCCGCTGAGAGCATGGACGAGGACGGGTGAGACCGGTGTTCGGGAGCGATGCCGTACGCGGGCACTGCACCCGACGACGAAGCCGACATCCAACCCGACATTCGACCAGACATCCAAGGCGGCTCGCATGGCCAAGAAGGCGTCCCTTGGCGTCCCAAAGTACAAAGAGGCAAATAAATATAGCAGCGAAGGCGAAGAAGCTCACAGCCCCTTCGCCTTCGCGAGCTTGGCGAGCGATGTCACAGGCCTCGCGCCGATGTGGCTGATGATCTCCGCGGCCGCGATGCTGCCGAGCCGCCCGCAGACGTCGAGCGGCTTGCCCACCGCGTGGCCGTAAAGGAAGCCCGCCGCGTAGAGATCGCCGGCGCCGGTCGTGTCGACCACCTGCTTCACCGTTTCCGGCGCGACCGTCACGGCCTTGTCGCCCGACAGGATGACCGAGCCCTTCGCGCCGCGCGTAAGAACGGCAATTTTGGTCTGGGCTTTGACAAGCCGCGCCGCATCCTCGAAGGTCTGCGCCTTGTAGAGTGATTTCAGCTCCGACTCGTTGGCGAACATGATGTCGACTGGGCCCTTGATCAAGTCGAGGAACTCCGCGCGATGGCGGTCGACGCAGAATGCATCCGAAAGCGTCAGCGCCACCTGCCGCCCCGCAGCTTTCGCAGCGTCAGCGGCGCGACGGAACGCAGCCTTTGCCTCCGGCCGGTCGAACAGATAGCCCTCGAGATAGACGATCTTCGCTGCCTGCACCTCGGCGATGTCGACCTCGCCATCACCGAGCTCCGGGCTGACCCCCAGAAACGTGTTCATCGTCCGCTCGCCGTCGGCCGTCACCAGCACCAGCGATCTCGCGGTGGGCACCCCTCCTTTTGCCGGTGGCGTCTTGAAGGAAACGCCGGCCGCCTTGATGTCGTGCGCGAAGATGCGGCCGAACTCGTCGTCCGCCACCTTGCCGATGAACGTGGAACGGCCGCCGAACGAGGCGACGCCAACCATGGTGTTCGCGGCCGACCCGCCGGAAATCTCGATGCCGGGCCCCATGTCGGCGTAGATCGACTTCACGGTTTCGGCATCGACCAGCCGCATGCCGCCCTTGCTGGCGCCATGCTTCATCAGGAACGCGTCGTTGCAGCGCCCGATGATGTCGACGATGGCGTTGCCGATGGCGAGCACGTCATACTTGGGTTCGGCCATGGCTTTTCCCTCCGCTGGAGCCTCGATTTGCCGGCACTATAGGGGCGCGGGCGGACGGGGCAAGGGCGGGTGTGGGGGCTCAACGTCCCGTCGCCTCGCTCAAACGGGAGAGGGTTGGATGCAAGTGCCAGCAGCGGGTACGATCGACTGGCGCCACGTCCGCTTTCGCTCCATCATCGAGCATCGTTTGAACGAACGGGGACCGCGACGTCATGGGCCAAGTGCAGAAGTTGCGGACCGTAGGGCGCAATAGCGTTTCAGCGTATTGCGCCGCGCCACGAGTTCGGAGCTTCAGTTGGCCTGACCACGCCTGCGTCCGGCGCAATACGCCCGAAGTGGGCTATTGCGCCCTACAGCTAGTTCAAAATATAGCGCAAGTGAGTTGGCAAACGACCAACCTGCCAATCTCGTTCTGATCCGTTTTCCTGCGTTGCGAAGCTTCTAGCTTTTACCGCGTATCGAGCTGCGTGTGGCGCGTGGGTGGCGACGTGCGCGGTAGCTGCGGCGTGTCCGGCCGCGCGAGCAGCGGCAGCGGCGGCTGGAGTATTGGCTCCACGAGCGGCGGCGTGCGCCGCAAAGGCGAATCTACGTGCTTCAGCAATAGTCAGTTTGCCGGATTCCCACAGCCGCGCGGCTTGAACGGCTTCACGTGGTCTGCCGTCTTCAGGGTGCTCAATTTCGAAAAGGTCCAAAACACGCTCCGCGCAATCCGCCGCCCACAGAGCTAGTTGTTTGTGATGGTTCACCCCGATGAGCCGACCTCGTCAACCCCCACCGTCACCCAATCCCCGCCAGTTTCGGCAGGCGCTCCGCCTCGCGGCGTTTCAGCTCGCGCTGGGCCTCGAACATGTAGTCGCGCCGGATCGGGCTCGCGTCGCGCTTGCGGGAAAGCTGCATGTGGAACACTTCCTGCGCGCCGCTGCGGAACATCATTTCGCAACTGACGAGATAGAACTCCCACATCCGGCAGAACCGCTCGTCGTACATGGCAGCGATTGCCGCGCGGTTCCGCTCGAACCGGGTGTGCCAGTGCTTCAGCGTCATCGCATAGTGCAGGCGCAGGAACTCGCAGTCCGTCACCCACAGCCGGTTGCGCTCGACGGCTGGGAACACCTCGGAAAGCGACGGCGAATAGGCGCCCGGGAAAATGTACTTGCGCAGCCACGGACTGGCCGTACTGGGAGGACTCATATGCCCGATCGAGTGCAGCAGCATGACGCCGTCGTCGGGCATCAGCTGATTGATCTTGGCGAAGAACTCGCCATAGCGAGGCACGCCGACATGCTCGAACATGCCGACCGAGACGATCCGGTCGAATTTCTGGTCGATCAGGCGATAGTCGCGCAGCTCGAAGCGCACGCGATCAGCGACGCCGGCCACCTGCGCGCGCTCGTTCGCAAGTGCATGCTGCTCCTTCGAGAGCGTGACACCAAGCACGCGCACGTCCTCCATTTGCGCCAGATAGATGGCGAGGCCACCCCAACCGCTGCCGATGTCGAGGATCGTCTGGCCGGGCTTCAGGCCGAGTTTGGCAGCGATCAGCCGGCATTTGGCGCGCTGAGCGGCCTCCAGCGAATCGTCGTCCTGCTCGAAGTAGGCGCACGAATAGAAGAGCCCATCGTCCAGAAACAAACGGTAGAGCGCATTACCGATATCGTAATGGTGCGCGATGTTCTGTTGCGCCTTGCCGATCGGGTTCGACTGCTGGAAGCGTTTCAGCTTGCGCGAAACCATGCCGATGGCGCGATGCAACGCCGTCGGCGTCACCGTTGGGCGGTTCTGATTGATCGAGACCAGCTCCAGAAACGCGCGCAGCGAAGATCCCGGAAAGCTCAGTGTTCCATCCATATAGGCTTCGCCGGCGGCCATCTCCGGCCGGAAAAACAGCGACTTGTAGAGCTTGCGATCACTGAGTTTGATGGCGACAGCGGGACCTTGCCTCGCGCCACCGAAGACATGTGTTCCACCTGCCGCATCCGTGACGGTGAGCGTGCCGACCTGGATCAGGTGCGTCAGTAGTTTGGAAAGCGGGAGCATTGGAAGTCCTCGGCGAACAAGGACGCTGAGTGCGCGCATGAACTCTGAAAGTCGGAGGATGTCGGCGGCAACTCCAGCTTCACCCGTTCCCCGGATAGTTCGGCGCCTCGCGGGTGATCAGCACGCCATGCGTGTGGCTCTCGCGCATGGCCGCCGGTGAGATGCGGATAAAGCGTGCCTTGGCCTGCAGTTCCTCGAGGTTGTGTGCGCCGACATAGCCCATTCCGGCGCGCAGCCCGCCGACGAGTTGATGCAACACATGGCCGGCCGGGCCCTTGTACGGCACCTGCCCCTCGATACCTTCCGGCACTAGCTTCAGTTCCTCCTGCACGTCCTGTTGGAAGTAGCGGTCCGCCGAGCCGCGCGCCATCGCCCCGACCGAGCCCATGCCGCGATAGGCTTTGTAGGTCCGTCCCTGGAACAGATACGTCTCGCCCGGGCTTTCGTCTGTGCCCGCAAGAAGCGAGCCGACCATCACGCAGCCGGCACCGGCTGCGATCGCTTTGGCAATGTCGCCCGAATAGCGGATGCCGCCATCCGCGATGACCGGGATACCTTGGGACTGCGCCGCATCTACCGCATCCATGATGGCGGTCAGCTGCGGCACGCCGACACCAGCGACGATGCGTGTCGTGCAGATAGAGCCGGGCCCGATACCGACCTTCACCGCGTCTGCGCCAGCATCGATCAGTGCCCGCGTCGCGTCTCCGGTAGCCACGTTGCCGGCCAGAACCTGCACGCGGTTGGACAGCTTTTTGATGCGTGTCACCGCATCGAGCACGCGCTTCGAGTGCCCATGAGCGGTATCAACTACGATCAGATCGCAGCCGGCGCCGATCAGCCGTCCGGTACGCTCGAAGCCGTCGTCGCCGACGGTCGTTGCAGCCGCGACCCGCAACCTCCCCTGCTCGTCCTTGCAGGCGTTCGGGTGGTTCTGCGCTTTCTCCATGTCCTTCACGGTGATCAGCCCGATGCAGCGGTAATCGTCGTCGACCACGATCAGCTTCTCGATGCGGTTTTGATGAAGCAGCCGTTTCGCCTCGTCGCGCTCCACACCCTCCTTGACCGTGATCAAGCCTTCCTTGGTCATCAGCTCGGAGACCGGCTGCTTCGAGTTGCTGGCGAATCGGACATCGCGATTGGTGAGAATGCCGACCAGTTTGCCATCGCGTTTCGCGCTCTTGCCTTTTTCGACCACGGGGATGCCGGAGATCCTGTACTGCGACATCAGCGCCAAGGCGTCGGCCAGCGTCTGCGTCGGCGAGATCGTGACCGGGTTCACGACCATGCCGGACTCGAACTTCTTCACCATTGCCACCTGGTCGGCCTGCTGCTCGGGCGTCAGATTGCGATGCACAACGCCGATGCCGCCCGCCTGCGCCACCGCAATCGCGAGGCGGCCCTCGGTCACCGTGTCCATCGCCGACGACAGGATCGGGATTTTGACCGAAATCTCCTTCGTGACGCGCGAGCCGACGTTGGTTTCGCCAGGCAGCACCTCGGACCCGCCTGGTATCAGCAAAACGTCATCGAACGTCAGGCCGATGTGTTCCTCGATCATGGAGCGGCGGGATACCATGCGGATCTCCTTGTGGAACTGTTGATGCGGTCGATCGGATAGCAGAAACCGCGCGCGCCGGTCGTCCGGTGCACGGGGTGGGTAACGCAGACGAATGTGGTCATTGAATCAGAGCCATCACCATAGTTAGCAGACCTCTGGGACAAGCGGAAGTTGGCAGCTCTGCGTTCCGGCCATGCAGCAGTCGGAGGGCAACGTGACGCGCCGGCCTTCACTCACGCACGCCGAATATCGCAGATCCGACACGGACATGCGTGGCGCCAAGCTCGATCGCCGCCTCGTAGTCGGCACTCATGCCCATGCTGAGGCCAACGAGGCCGCATTCCTTGGCGAGCTTGGCCAGGAAAGCGAAATGCACCGCTGGTTCCTCGTCGTGTGGCGGAATGCACATGAGACCGGCGATCTCGAGGCGCAGATCTTCCCGGCAGTGCCGCAGAAACGCCTGGGCTTCCTTGGGCGCGATTCCAGCCTTTTGCGGTTCCTCGCCCGTGTTGAGCTCGACGAACAGTTTCGGCCGCCGACCCTGCCGCGCCATCTCTTCGGCAAGCGCTTTGGCGATTTTCGGCCGGTCGACGGTATGGATGACGTCGAACAGTTCCACGGCCTCCTTGGCCTTGTTCGATTGCAACGGCCCGATCAGATGCAACTCGACGCCGGAGAACTCACCGCGCAGCCCCGGCCACTTGGCTTTCGCTTCCTGTACCCGGTTCTCGCCGAATACGCGCTGGCCCGCGACCAGAGCCGGCCGGATCGCCTCCGGCTCGAACGTCTTGGAAACGGCAACCAGCGTTACTGCAGCTGGATCTCGGCCGACGGACCTCGCGGCCGCTGCGATTTTCGCCTGAACGGTGGCGAGGCGGTCGGCTGTACTGGTCGGATGTGGAGGTTGGTTCACGTTGCTCACGGCTGATCCGCTGAATGTCCCCCACTACATATCATTTCTGTGCCATCGCGCCACGTCTGAGAGCCGCTGAATCCCGCTGAACCCTTTCCAAGTTGCATCATCATAGCGTGATTTCGGCGCACGGGTGGAACGTTATGCCGTTTCGTGCGTTTCGACATCGGCCAAGATGTTTTGGCCGAGCAGATTTGTCGTGGAGACTTTGATGAACTTCGGTAGCGAGTCTCTCCTGGTCACCTTGCTTGTCGGCGGTGTCGTCGGATGGTTGGCTGGGCTGGTGATGCGTGGCAGCGGCTATGGCATCATCGGCGACGTTATTGTCGGCTTGGTTGGTGCCTATGTCGGCAGTTGGCTGTTTCAATGGATGCGGCTGACCGTCAATCTGGGCAATCCAATCCTGAACAAGGCCGTTGTTGCTCTCGTTGGCGCGGTGATCCTATTGCTTTTGGTGGGATTGTTCCGCCCTCGATCACTGCGGGAACG
The DNA here is from genome assembly GCA_031367895.1 of Hyphomicrobiales bacterium. Classification (GTDB taxonomy): domain Bacteria; phylum Pseudomonadota; class Alphaproteobacteria; order Rhizobiales; family Hyphomicrobiaceae. The sequence continues at coordinate 6,610 of JANLQP010000295.1, read as the reverse complement.
AGTTTCGACATGGTTCCAGCGCAAATGATCGCGGCGCGGCCGGTCGAGTCCGGTAGACAGCGGACGTCGCACGACCGCGTGGAAAGACACCCTCAATTCACGCCCACGGCCTTGCTCAATGTCGCGCCTATTTCGGCGTTGATCGTCAGATCTGCGATGTCGTCCTGGTCGGTCGGATCGCGGTTGATGATGACGTAGCGCGCGCCATTGCGCTTGGCCATGATTGGAAATCCCGCCGCCGGATAGACCACCAGCGACGACCCGATCGTGATCATCAGATCGGCATCCAAGGCCGCGTCCCGCGCCCGCTCCATCTCGGCGTCCGGCATCGACTGCCCGAACGAGATGGTCGCCGTCTTGATCATGCCGTGGCACACCGTGCAGATGGGCAGCTTCTCGCCGTTCGCAAAGATCTTCTGCACCCATTCCAGTTCGTAACGACGCTTGCACTCGAGGCAGCTGGCATAGGTGGCGTTGCCGTGCAGCTCGATGATCTTCTCGTCCGGAATACCCGAGACTTGATGCAGCCCGTCGATGTTCTGCGTGATGATCGCGATCAATTTGCCCTGTTCGGCGAGGCGGGCGAGCGCCCGGTGACCGGCGTTCGGGCTCGCCTTGCGCATCATCTCGTCGGTGGCGAACTTGCGCCGCCAGGACTCCTGGCGCAACTCCTCCGATGCGATGAAATCGCCGAACTCGATCGGCCGGTACTTGGTCCAGATACCACCCGGCGAGCGATAGTCGGGAATCCCGGACTCCGTCGAGATGCCGGCGCCGGTGAAGGCGACGATGCGGCGTGCAGCACCGATCATGCGCTGCAGATCTTCGACGCCCGACATGAGTGGCCTCCTGACACAGACAGCTCTGTGTGTTGGGTTGGCTAGCTAGAACGGCTCAACGGTGTTGTGTTCACTTCCTAGCAACTCGCGATAACGAACGTTCACGAAGACTTTGTCGGGATTACCCAGGCGCGGAAGCTCCCAAAGCACTCCATTGTCACGCATGATTTGTAGATACTTTGATGCCGTTTGCCGCTTGGCAATCCCGTGCTCGACCATGTTCTCTATCCGGCAATATGGCTGGGCGAAGATGAGTTCGATCATTTCCCGTGAATAGATCTTAGTGGTTTGGCGCACGTGCTCGGATGTGTTGTCCATCAGCAGCCGGATCGCTCTGATTTTGTGACTGGTCCAGATTGCCGTCTGCTCGACGGCTTCTAGCATGTATGAAAGCCAGGGCAGCCAGGCGCCATGCTTGGTCACATCACCGAGCAAGCGATAGTAGTCGCTGCGTGTGGCCAGTATATGCCGGCTGAGGAAGAGGACGGGCAGATCCAGGAGTTTGTCTTGGATCAGACAGAGGACGTTCAAGATGCGGCCAGTTCGACCGTTTCCATCAGGGAAGGGGTGGATTGCTTCGAACTGATAGTGCTGCACTGCCATGCGAATGACTGGATCGAGATCGCTGGGCAGGTTGATGAATTTCTCCCAATTGGTGAGTAGGTCTTGGATGAGCACCTGTCCTTCGGGTGGTGTGTAGACGATCTCGCGAGTAGCAGCGTTTCGCAAGGCTACGCCCGGCGTCGCCCGAAGGTCGAGGTCGATGCCCTTAACGTGCCGGCAGATCTCGACCGCAAGTCGTGCGGAAATTGGTCGAGTCTTAAGCGCGTCCAGTCCTGCATAGAGCGCCGATCGATTTCTGACTGCCTCTTTGGCAGCCGGATCGGCAGTGACACCGGCAAAGCTCGCCTCTTGGAACAGCGTATCGTTAGTCGTTACAATGTTCTCGATCTCGGAACTGACCTTGGCCTCAAGGAGTGCGATCGAGCTTAGGACTGTCTGATCAGGTATGAGTTGCCCTGCGAGGCGGAGCTCAGCCAATGCAGTCCGAGCGCCAATACACTTTTTCAGGATCTCTTTTGTCTCCAACTCAACTCTCGGTGGCAACGAAGGAAGATCGTTGTGTGGCATCGCTGGATTGAACATTGTTACTCACTTGATGAATGTCGATGATTCTTGGAATCACCGACATCGATCGGGGCTCATGTCGACGAAATCGCGTTTCATCGACATGGTAGCTCATGTATGTCGATGCCGTCGACATGTTCTTCGACCCATGTCGACGTTTCCGCGTTTCATCGACATGTCCAGGCCTCGATGTCGATGCCATCGACATGCTCCGATCGGGCCCCAAACGCCCGAACGCTTGACCCTCCGGCCCCTTTCGGGCTCTTTACCAATCAAACCTGGGATAACGCCCGGCTGCGCAAGTGGGCAGCTGAAGGGCAATCGTAGAGAACACCATGGCAACCGAACGATACAACGCGCCCGAGCGCGAAAAGCACTGGCAGAAGGTGTGGGAGGACAAGGGTACCTTCCGCACGGCGACCGATACGTCGAAGCCGAAATGCTACGTGCTGGAAATGTTCCCCTATCCATCGGGGCGCATCCATATGGGGCACGTCCGCAACTACACGATGGGCGACGTGCTGGCCCGCACCAAGCGGGCGATGGGCTTCAACGTGCTCCATCCCATGGGCTGGGACGCCTTCGGCATGCCGGCCGAAAACGCCGCCATGGAGCGCAAGACCCACCCTAAGGAATGGACGTACCAGAATATCGCCGCCATGAAGGCGCAGCTCAAGTCCATGGGCCTGTCGTTGGACTGGAGCCGCGAGATCGCCACCTGCGATCCGAGCTATTACGTGCACCAGCAGCATGTGTTCCTGGACATGCGGGCGAAGGGTCTTGCCTACCGCCGTAAGGCCAAGGTGAACTGGGACCCCGTCGACAACACCGTGCTCGCCAACGAACAGGTGATCGACGGCCGCGGCTGGCGTTCGGGCGCGCTCGTCGAGCAGCGCGATCTCGAGCAATGGGCGTTCAAGATCACCGCATACAGCCAGGACCTGCTCGACTCTCTGAAAACGCTGGAGAAATGGCCGGAAAAAGTGCGCCTGATGCAGGCGAACTGGATCGGCCGATCCGAAGGCCTGATGCTGCGCTGGAGGCTGGTGGCGGATACGGCGCCCAACGGCCACGACGAACTGGAAATCTTTACCACGCGCCCCGATACGCTGTTCGGCGCCTCGTTCATGGCGATCGCGCCGGATCATCCGCTGGCCAAGGCGGCTGCCGCCAAGGACCCGAAACTAGCCGCCTTCTGCGACGAATGCCGCCGCATGGGCACGTCGCTGGCCGACATCGAGAAGGCCGAGAAGAAAGGCTACGATACCGGCATCAAAGCCGTACACCCCTTTGATCCTAATTGGCAGGTGCCGGTCTACGTCGCCAACTTCGTCCTGATGGACTACGGAACCGGCGCCATCTTCGGTTGCCCGGCGCACGATCAGCGCGACATCGAGTTTGCTGAGAAGTACGGCCTGCCCATCATCCCCGTCGTCGCGCCGAAGGATGAACCGTTGCGCGGCAAGACGATCGCCAAGATCCAAGAGGGCAATGCCTTTCTTGACGATGGCGTCATGATCAACTCGAAGTTCCTCGACGGCCTCTCGCCCGAGCGGGCCTTCGACGAGGTGGCCAATCGGTTGGGGAAGGAGAAATTGGCCGGCAACCCAATCTCAGACCGCAAGGTCAACTTCCGCCTGCGTGATTGGGGCCTCTCGCGCCAGCGCTATTGGGGCTGCCCGATCCCGGTCGTCCATTGCAAGGACTGCGGCATCGTCCCGGTACCGGCGAAGGATCTACCGGTCGTGTTGCCGGACGACGCAACGTTCGACCAGCCGGGCAACCCGCTCGACCGGCACCCGACCTGGAAGCACGTGGCGTGCCCGCAGTGCGCCAAGCCGGCGACACGCGAAACCGACACCATGGACACCTTCGTCGACAGTTCCTGGTATTTCGCGCGTTTCACGGCGCCCGACGCCAAGACACCGACCGATCGAGCTGCGCTCGACTACTGGATGCCCGTCGACCAGTACATCGGCGGCATCGAGCACGCGATCCTGCATTTGCTCTATTCGCGCTTCTTCTACCGCGCCATGGGCGAGACCGGCCACGCCGGCGGCAAGAACCTGCGCGAGCCGTTCGCAGCGTTGTTCACGCAAGGCATGGTCGTGCATGAGACATACCGCTCGGCGTCCGGTGCCTGGTTGCTGCCGACTGAGGTTACGTTCGAGGGCGAAGGCGAGGCACGCAAGGCGACCGAGATAGCGACTGGCGAGCCCGCCGTCATCGGCGCCATCGAGAAAATGTCCAAGTCCCGGAAAAACCTGGTCGATCCCGACGACATCATCGCTCACTATGGCGCCGACTGCGCCCGCTGGTTCATGCTCTCGGACAGCCCGCCGGACCGCGACGTGATCTGGACTGAAGCCGGCGTCGCCGGCGCGGGCCGTTTCATCCAACGCGTCTGGCGCACCATCGACGACGTGCTGGAAAAAGGCGCCAAGAAGGGCTTGGCCAGGCCCCAAGCGTTCGGACCCGAGGCAATCGAGCTGCGCCGTGCCGCGCATAAGGCGCTGGATAGTGTCGGCCGCAATATCGAGGCACTGCGCTTCAACGTCGCCGTCGCCCAACTTTACGAGCTGTCGAATGCGCTATCGGCGGCGCTGCCAAAGTCCGGATCGGACGTCTCGGCACAGCCGGGAGGCGCCTGGGCCATCCGCGAGGCTGGCGAACTGCTGGTGCAGATGCTCGGCCCCATGATGCCGCACCTGGGAGAAGAGGCCTGGGCGAGGCTCGGATACAACACCCTGTTGACAGAACAGCCGTGGCCGAAGGCCGACCCGGCGTTGCTCGTTGACGATACAGTTGTCATTGCCGTACAGGTGAATGGTAAGCGACGGGCCGAACTCACCATTGCGCGCACCGCGAGCAAGGACGAGGTTGAGGCCGCGGCGCTGCAGTTGGAACCGGTGGTACGGACTCTCGAGGGGCAAAAACCCAAAAAAGTCATAGTGGTACCGCAGAGGATCGTAAATGTCGTTGTGTGACGCGCACCTCGGGTCTTCAGGCAAGCGTGGGTTTCGTGCCCGCGCTATCTGGCGTAGCTTGGCGGTAATAGCGATGGCCGCGCCGCTTCTGAGCGGCTGCTCCGATGGCAGCGGTTTCCGGCCGATGTACGCGTCGATTGGCTCCGACCCGGGCCTCGCTGCAAAGCTCGCCAAAGTCGAGATCGCCCCGTTGGGCGGCAGCCGTACTGGCCAGCGTCTCCGCAACGAAATGATCTTCCAGAACACGGGCGGCGGCGAAGCGGACAAGCCTGCTTACCGCTTGACGATCCTGTTGACGGAGTCCGTGAGTACGACGCTCGTCAAGACCACCGGTGATGCGGCTTCCGGAATCTACAATCTCGACGCCAAGTTCACGCTGATCGATATCGAGAGCAAGAAAATCCTGCTCGAAGGCACCAGCCATACGCGCGCCAGCTACGACTCGTCCCGCTCGGTCTTCTCGAATGTCCGCGCGAGCGATGACGCTGCTAACCGTGCCGCCAAAACCATGGCGGAAGAGCTGAAGGGCCGCATTGCCGCATTCCTGTCGAACCCACGCGTTTAACCGGCATTGCTGGTTCGCGCGCCAGCCGGTTCGCGCGCGAGGAAAGACTATGAACTGACCTCAGAGACTATGGACTCGACGTGCATGCGGATCCAGTTCGAACTATTCCCCGCGAGGGCGCACCCTTCAGGTCATCACCCAAGGTAAATCGTTTTGGTCGCCATCAGGCCGCAGAACGCCGCCGCATTCCTGGCCAAGCCGGACCCCAATCTCCGCGCCATCCTGCTGTATGGCTCCGATGCCGGCTCGGTTTCCGAGCGCGCCCAGAAACTGGCCGCCCAGTTCGCCGCGCTCGAGGAACCACCCGGCGAGATCATCCGCATCGACGAGCCGGAACTCGACAACGACCCCGACCGCCTGTCGGTCGAGCTGCTGACGATCCCGATGTTCGGCTGCTCCAAGATCGTGCGCACCTCGGCCGGCCGCAAGGTCACGTCGGCCACCGTGAAGCCGCTGCTGGAAGGCGGTGCGCTGGCCGGCGTCCTGATCGTCGAAGCCGGTAATCTGCGACCCGACGAGGGCCTTCGCGGCCTGTTCGAGAAATCGCCGAACGCAGCCGCGGTCGGCTGCTATGCCGACGAAGGCGCAACGCTCGCGAGCCTGATCGGCGAGGTGCTCGGCGCCGCCAAGCTGAAGATCACGCCGGAAGCCCGCGAGGAACTTACCGCACGCCTCGGCGCCGACCGCGGCGTTTCCCGCTCGGAACTCGAGAAGTTGGCATTGTTCGCAGCCGGCAGCGGCACGATCGACATCGACCACATCGATGCCATCGTCGGCGACGCCTCTGAACTGGCGGTCGATCGCGTGCTCAATGCCGCGGGGTTGGGCGACGCGACCACGGCACTTGCCGAGTGCGATCGCGCGGTTGCCTCCGGCGAAAGCCCGCAATTGCTCATCCTGATGGCGCAACGGCATTTCCAGCGCCTGCAGAAGGCCCGCACTGGCCTCGATACCGGCCGTTCGATGGAGGACCTGGTCCGCCAGATGCGGCCGCCGCTGCACTTCAAGCAGCGCGCCGTGTTCGAACGGCAGTGCCGGATGTGGAGCACGGCGGCGCTGGGCACCGCGCTTGCGCGGATCGGCAGCACCGC
>JANLQP010000275.1:0-4268 GCA_031367895.1 Hyphomicrobiales bacterium | reverse complement strand
TCCAGAAGCGCTTCCTCGAGAGTGGCATGGACACGGTGGTCGGCTCGCCCGGCGAGTTGAAGGCGGCAAACCCAGTGTGGCCGCCGTTCAACAGCGCCGTTGCTACACTGCACCACGACAGCTCCGGGTCAAAAGTGATCCCCAGAGTAGCTCCCCGATCACGGTCGGTCCAGACCCGATAGCCGCCAGTCCGGGAACAAACCGGCACTCACGTCGCTGGTTGACCAGTCATGTCGAGCCGACGGCTGAGCGCCGGTGTTCGTCGCCGCCGGATAACAGGAACGTTCGCGGATCCAACCGCGTCACGGCCGCCGCGTCACAGAGACGATCACGCGAACAGGTGGCGGCTATTTCCGTGCCGCGCCGAACATCGGCGCCTTGGCTGCGCGCGGCGGCACGGCACTGTAGCCCTTCAGCGTTAGCTGCAAGCGCAGCGCACTGGTGTAGGTGGCGGCGAGATCGACGAGGGCTGTGGGGATACCGACTTTTGGTGCTGCGAGGAAGGCGGCATAGAGCGCCTGTTTGAAGCTCTCGAGCTTGTCGGCTTCGATAGCGAGGTAGTCCGGCTCTGCCGGTACAGGTTGAGCTGACGCGTTGCTTTGCGCCTTGGCCGTGTCGCCGTTCTGAGCGGTGCGCAAGGAGGCGTAAGGGGTGTTGGTCTGGCGGTTCTCGGCGTGGCTGTCGGTCATTGGAGCAAAGGTTACGGCAAGGCAACGACGGTCGCATCCTCGGCGGGCAAAGTCAAGATAGAACGAGTGCGGAATAATATATGTGAGAGCCTCGTCTAATGACGCTGTCGTCCCATTCCGGGTCCGGCGTGCCAATCGCTCCGCAAGCTGCCATGCCGTATCGAATGGCGTCGTGATCCGGACGCCGGCTTTGGGGCAAGCGCCCGCAATTGCACGGCGACGCCAACCCGCTGGCGGCGCAGGCTCTGGCGCAGGGCTCGGCGGGCGGCCCGGTACGCGGCGACGAGCGGCGTCAAGGTGGATTTCCGCGATTGCCGTTTCTCGGCTGCATGCTCGAGTGCGAGCCTGGCAAGCTCGGTCGCCTCCTCGGCCGCCAGTTGCTGAGCGGTAGCCGCACGTGCCCCGACATCGACAATGAGCGCAAGTCCAGCCCTGCGATCGGCAAACCGGGCGACCACAAGCGCGACCGCGCCGGCATGGCGGCCGCGAAGTGCCGCGTCGATCGCACCGATAACCTGTCGGCGTGCGGCACGTTGCGTGGCAGCGAGCAGTTGCAACTCGGCTGAGTGGATCGACGCAATGGTGCGGCGCGCTGTTTTGACAGCGTTCCGCTCCGACTTGAAGACTTCGGCGGCTTTGCGGTTCTTGGCCTTTCGGTTTTCCGGGGCTCCCTGGCTCGGCCTTTCCAGGGGTCCCGTTACTGGTCCCGTTCCCAGCCCTTGTCGCGGTCGCGCTCCTTCCAGTAGGCGTCACCCTCATCGTCTCGGCGATCATGAACGCATTGTTCTTGTCATCGCTCGGATGCACGGCGCTGGAGGCCGGCCTGTTCGCTGCGGTCAGCATCGCCGCGGATATCGCCAAGGCCGTGCTGCCGGTTCTGATTGTCCGAGCGATGCTGCTGCGCGCATGGCTGCATGGAGCCGGGGCAGCGCTGCTGCTGACGATCGTGCTCGTCCTGTCGCTCGCCTCCGGCACCGGCTTTGCGGCGCTGACACGCGGGACAACGACGGCTGCGCGTGAGGCCGAAGCCGGTCGGCTGGCGGGGCAGCAGCAAGAGCTGCGCGACATCGAGATGCGGGTCCAGGCGCTGGCACCGGCCCGGCCGTCGCCCGTGATCTCGGCCGAACGCGATGGCGTGCATGTCGACCGGCGTTGGTCGCTGTCAAAACACTGCACCGATCCAACGTCACCTTCGATGCGCCAATACTGCAGTGACGTATTCAGGCTGCGCGCCGAGATGGCGCTGGCAAGCGAACGCGAGAAACTCACGGGACATGCCCAAACGCTGCGCGTCAGCATCGACGGACTGCGCTCCTCAGGTGCCGGCATCGACAGCGATCCACAAGTTGCGGCAATCGCCGATCTCCTTGGTGCCGACCGGCATCGCCTGCGTCTCATCCTGACGACGACGATCGCCATCGTCCTGGAATTGGGTGCGGTGATCACGGTTCTGCTGCTTGCAGGTCCGACGCTGGGCGGCTGGCGGGCTGTTCCGTGCCATTGATGCGGCCGAGGTGCTGCCGATCAGCCGTGATTATTTTCGCCTACGCCGCCCGATCGACCGGCGGCTCTATGAGCTCGCGCGCAAACATTGCGGCCGCCAGGTTTCCTGGCGTGTCGGTGCCGATACGCTGCAGAAGAAGTGCGGCTCGAAGCAGGCCGAGAAACATTTTACGGCGCATCTGCGGGCTCTGGTGTGCTCCAACCACCTCCCCGACTATGCCATGACGCTAGGCTAGAAGACGGGCAGGCGGTGTTCCATCGCCGCCTCAACGCCGATGCCGATGACAGGGCCACGCCGACAATCGCTGTCCCGCCGACCATCGGCGCGCCCTCGGCCGCGAAACCCAGTCGCGTGTCGCAAGGCGCGATCGACGCGCTCTACGATGTGGCGCCGGGCTGGGACCGCTACGCGCTGGAAAACCTCTACGTCGCCTGGGCCGCCGACAAGGACGCGGCGCGCAACGAGGATGCGCGTGTTCCAGACCTTCCGGCGCGACGGCGTTCGTCCTCTCGGCAGCGACCGAACCTTAAGCGGTCGTCCTCTGCCGCAGGCGACGGCCTGGCAGATGTTACAACGGCATGCGCGTGCTGCCGGCATTGAGACCGTCATCTGCAATCACACGTTCCGCGCGACCGGCATTACGACCTATCTCAAGAACGGCGGCACGCTGGAGCGCGCCGCACATATGGCGAGCCACAGCTCGACACGCACGACGCAGCTCTACGATCGCCGCTCCGACGAGGTCACCCTCGACGAGATCGAGAAGATTCAGATCTGAGCATCCACGTCGTAAACCTGTAGTCCCGTAATCCCGTAGATGCGGGTTGCCAGTCATCGGCAAAGCCGGACTTGCGGCTCGTCCGGCGCAGTGCTGCGGCATGGCTGTGTTCGCATTCGCGGATTCCTGCAAATACGGGCTTACGGCAATCCGGTTCTATGGGTTTACAGGATTGCGGTGCTGGGTGCTTGGCATGCGCTCACAGAGTGAAGCCGCCAGTCTCGGCGATGGCCGTGGCGTCGCGGGCAGCATGCACGACACGAACGACGATCAGGTCCGTAGCGGTCGCAGTGCAGTAAATCGCGTACGTGCCAGCGAATGTGACGCGGAGGTTCTCTGCCAGTTGCGGCCGGACCGGCGCCGACTGCGGAAAGCGCAGCAGACGCGCACATGCCGCGGCGATGCCGTTGAGCAGGCGCGTCGCAACGGCCTCCGAGGCATCGGCCGCGATGTAGTCCCAGAGGTCGTCGAGATCGACCTGCGCTCTGGCGGTCAGTCGGAGTTTAAGTGTCGTGCTGCTGATCGTTCTCTCCCGCGCCTGGCGATGTCGGAAACATCGAAATCGAACATGCGGCCGGCGGCGATATCGTCAAGTCCCAGTTGAATATCGGCACGAAGGACTGCAAGCTCTTCGAGCTGCATGGCGCGCTTCACCTTCCAGTCTCGCAAGGCCGCGCGGATAACGTCGCTGCTGCAGGCAAAGTCGCCGTCCTCGATCGCGCCTTTGATGACCGCCGCCATGTCCGCCGGCAATGTGATGGTGAGGTGTTCGAGGTCAGCCATGCTGCAGTGCTCCGTCAATGCGTCTTGAATATCAGCGCATATTATCACATGACGGATCAAAATGGGGAGAAATCTTGAGTCCGCGTACCCGTTGCCGTGCTTACGGAACTGCGGGAATACGGGACTACGGCATTACAGGCTTGCGGGAGTACGGCTCTTGGCCTGGGAGCGCCGGGCGTCGGGCACCAGATCAGCAGCATCGATTGCCAAGCCATAGCCCTGCAGGGCCAGCATGACGAGATGGCGGACGGAGATGTGCTGGTCGAGCGCTGCCCGATTCATGGCGTCCATCAGGTAGCCCGGCAGCTCGACGGTCAGCTTCTCCTGTGGGCGCAAACTGAGTGAAGGCGCGGTCGGGAGAGGCGGTGTGTGCTTGGACGCCGGAGCGGATCAAACGGCAAGCCGCCGAGATCGGTCCGAAAATCTCGGCGCTGGTCGAGATCATCCAGCGCGAGCGCACGCATCCCGAACAGGGCTTCCGGTCGTGCATCGGCATCATCGGGCTCGCCCGGGG
>JANLQP010000259.1:0-5037 GCA_031367895.1 Hyphomicrobiales bacterium | reverse complement strand
CCACGGTGTTCATGGATGTGACCAGTCGGCTGGTTAAGCTGGGCAAGTTTGGAGAGCTCAACTATGACGAGCGCGGAGCCTTCTGCTCACCCCAGCCCTTGGTGATGCGGGCAAGCCTCACCTTGCCGATGCCTTCGACTTCGACCAGGCGCTCAGGCGACGCCTCGATCACGTCGAACAGCTTCTCGCCGGCGACGTGCGCTTGCCGCATCGTCGGCGATATCAGGCCTTCCCAGGCCCGGTAGAGCTCGCAGAACCAGCTGCGGCCGTAGCCGTCGGGATGGACGGCGCGGTACTCCTCCCACACCAACTGCAGCGTCGCGCCCTTGCGGCGCAACTCGCGATGCACCGTCGGCCAGTCTGGCAACGACCGCCAATCCGCGGCCGGAGTCGCAACCGGCGGATAGAGGCGCCGCTCCAGCGCGTCGTCGTCGAGATCGTCCGGCAGTGGCCAGCCGACGCCGGCCTCGCGCGCTCGTCGGAGGCACGCCCCGGCCGCGGTCGGGCCGATGCCGAGGCTCGCTGCGATCTGGCGCTTGGACAGGCCGGCGACAACACCGTTCGCCATCTGATGTCGCGCGGAAGCCTATTTGAGGCGGGCGCGGCCCGAGTGCAAAACCCCTAAACCACACTCAGTCGCCCAAATTGGCCGCCAGCGCCGATTCGGATGCCGGTTCCGACGTGCAGCCGGGCTGTCAGGCGGATCGGTGTCGAAGCGCTTTCCAACATCGGCGCACACGGCCAGCACCTTCTTCGACGATGCCCAGGCTCGGTACTTCCGCACCTACCCAAGCAGCCGCCGGTTTGTTGCGCTGCAGCAGACTTTCCCTTCGGGCCAGGTGCTGCCGAAATCGGAAGTGGTGCCAACAACGTCAGCATTTTCCAGCTCCGGACATAGCCTCGGCACTGACAGGAAGCCCCGAGCGCGGAAGCACGCATGAACTCGACAGGAAGATGCGGGAACCCGTGCTCCGGCCACCTCAGTAGCCTCGGCTTGAAGAACAAAACAGTCATCCCAAAAGGAGCGGTTGGTGGAGCCGGGGAAACCCTCCCTACCCTGAAGATTCAAGTATTTAGAGCTCCCAAACCTGCCCAGATCTCACACTGCCTTGTATAGTGTTTCTTGCCTATCCGGCGCTACAGGAGAACAATGGACGGGGTGGCATCCTGCATGAGCTGGCAGGCGCCAAGCGGCTTGTATTCTACTGCGCCTTCGGCGCGCGCTCGGCCATGGCTGTGCAGGCGGCGCAGGACGCGGGCCTCAACTCGGCTTGTCACATTCACGGCAGACTGGCCGCCTGGAAATCGGCAGGTGGCCCGATCAGCACGTGATGCGCGCGAGCCGCGTCGCGGCATCTCGCACCCGACCGGCGCGTCAGTTGGCGGAAGCAGGGTCGGGCGCTTCTGCCCGATTGGCCCCGCCCTCGTTCAAGAGCCGGACAACCTCGTCGTCGAGGATCTGATGAAAATCAATATAGTGGCGGCCAACGGAATAGAACACTTTCGGTTTCTTGAGACAGACGATTTCGTCGACCCTCGTGCCCAGATCATCGAGTATATCCGCCGGCGCGACCGGAACAGCCAACACAAGTCGTTTCGGCATTTTTCGGCGCAGCGCCGCCAGCGCAGCACGAACGCTGGCGCCTGTTGCAATGCCGTCGTCGACCAGGATCAGCACTCGTCCCTCGAGCGGGACATGCGCTCGCCCTGCCAGATAGGCGCGCCGTCGGCACTCTATCTCGGCCAGCTTGGATTTTGCCTGCTCGTCGATGAATGCCTGTGTGACCGCGGCGCCGGTCAAAATGTCGTCATTGATGATAATGAGGGGTTCACCACCGTCGACAACGGCTGCAACTGCCAACTCCGGTTGAAAAGGCACACCGATCTTGCGCACGAAGACGAGATCGAGTGGCGAACCGAGCGCACGCGCGATCTCGACGGCCACCGGAACACCACCACGGGGCATCGCCAGAACCACCGGATCGCCGAGCCCGAGCTTGACGAGCCGCTTGGCGAGAGCTTTTCCAGCGGCTCGGCGATCCGCGAACAACCGTGCATCAGTCATGGCGTTGCGCTCCGGCAGCATGTCGCGAATCGCCCTCATAGGCTCCATTAGATGGCGCTCTCGGTCTTGCCGACCCTGGTCTCGTATTCGACCCATGGTAACGCAAAGTAGGCCCAGCCGTCCTTCTGCATCCGTCTTGCCGTGGTTTCCGCTTCCGCGGTCTCCTTGCTCTCGTGCTCCGACATCAGGACGAGGTCCATAAGCTCAAACTGCTCCATGTCGCCGGAGCTATCCGAGCGCACCGCTGACGCGGACTTGCCGACATCAGCGACGACCACCCATGTATTCGTGCCCATCGTATTGGCTCCTCAAGTGCACCCCGACGCATTCGACGCCGTGATCTGTGTCGCCTGGGCTTGGTCGCGTGTCGAGCACGCGCGTATCCAATTGAGTGCCATCGCTCCCTGAAGATATCTTCCAACGGTAACGGTGCTTGCCGGAAGAGGAGGGCCCGCGCCTCATGCGGCGCGCTGCCACCACATCGAGAACCCCACCGCAGAGTTGTCGCTCCCTGGCATGTGATAAGTCGCCAGTGCTCAGCATCCCAGTCATCCGCTTCTGCTCGTTCAGGGCCGGTAGGCGGCGAACCTTATTCGTTTCCATGATCACGGCTGCGTCGGTCACGCTCGCCGTCTCGGTGGTGTAGAAGATACCCTTGGTCATCACGTCCCGGGCGGTTGCGCGGGTGAGATCACGGCCTTGCGACAGCCCGCGGCTCCTCTCGCAGAGTCGACCGCTCCCGCACCGTGCAGGGCGGTTTCGTGTCCCCATCTTGCCGATCCGAGTGACGCTTATACTCCCACGTGGCGCGAATGCCCAATCATAATCCTCAGCGTCAATCGGCTGCGCCATTGGCCTTCGCCAAGGTGCCCCCGTAGTGCAGTGCGATCTCTTGGGCACGCGGGCGGTCGCGGTGCTCGATCAGGAAGATCGCCTGCCAAGTGCCGAGCACCGCCTTGCCGGCAATGACCGGAATGCCGAGCGTGGTGGACGTGAGCATGGACTTGATGTGCCCCGGCATGTCGTCGGCCCTCTCGAGGGCGTGGCGGTAGAGCGCGTTGCGCGGGCCCGTGCGTTCCAGCGCATCCATGAGGTCGTGCAGCACGTGCGGATCGGCGTTTTCCTGGATCGCCAGCGACGCCGACGTATGGCGAATGAACAGGGTCAGCAGTCCGTCTCCGGCACCGATCGTCTCGAGCCAGGCCGCGACCGGAGCCGTCATGTTCGTGAAGCCCGGGCCATTGGTGTCAACCGTTATGCGATGATGGGCCTGCTCCAGTATGAGACGCTCCCGCAGTTTGACATTCTTATCCAAGTGAGCCACTTGCAAAATAGCAGCGGCGTCCTGAATTCGGCGTCCTGAGCGGGAAAAAATCGAGGCGCCCGCGTCCGAGTCGGTCATGGTGTGTTTGCGACAACCACCAGCCGAATCAGGACGCGACCATGCCTCTGCGGGAAACGCTAACCAGCACCTGGGACCACATTCACGGTTTTCTTTTCCCGATGTTGCGGGTGGAGGTCGGACCTCTGACCGCGCAGCACGAGCGGTTCGTGATCGTGCTCGAAGTGGCGTGTGGCCGGGCCTGCCGGGGCGGCCGGGCGTGGCCTACTGCCGAAATGCCGGAATGCCCGCCCTCGCGGACTTGCTAATGCGGTCCGTGATCGAGGGCGAGAGCGAGTTGGTCGGCGATGCCAACGGGGAACTCGTTCCCGTTCCTTGATTGTCGGCTGGCAGGGGAGCGGTCGTGGCACCATGCCGCCATGGTCAGCGTTTGTATGAGCGCGGCGACCACCACAAACATAAGTGCGGCACGGGGCGCTGTTGGGCGACGTGATTACCTTTGAAGGCGCTACGCCAAATTGACCCCATGACCCTCGTGAACTGATCGGTTTGACGCAGTCGCAAACTCGTGCGCGCGCAGGATCGACGGCAGTTGTCTGGCAAAGGGCCGGGCCAATCCTGCGATGATATGGTGAACCTTGGCAGATGCCGAGGTGCGCAGAAGCGCGTGCGAGATGCTACGCTCTCCTCCGGGATCGGACCGACGGAGAATGCCACGCCATGCCGCACACGCCCGCCGCGCCGCAGGCGACATCGCACGACGGGGCTGGAATCGAGGCCGCTCAGATTGATCGGCCACTCCCCGTCGCCGGTTTCAAGGGCACGCCCGAAGAAATCGAGCGGCAATGGTATGACGAGGTCTACCGCGGCCGCGGTGACAGCATGGCCCAGCTCACTTGGCGCGCCGTGCTGATGGGCTCGTGTCTTGGTGGAATCCTGTCGCTCACCAACCTCTATATCGGCCTGAAGGCCGGTTGGGGCTTCGGCGTCGCGGTCACGTCGTGCATCCTGTCCTATGCGATCTGGACGAGTCTGCTCCGGATCGGCCTCGCGAAAACGCCGATGACCATCCTCGAAAACAACTGCATGCAGTCGACGGCCAGCTCGGCCGGCTACTCGACGGGCGGCACACTGATCTCGGCCTTTGCCGCGTTCATCATCGTCAATGGCCAGCCGATGTCGGTGCCGCTGATGCTGGCCTGGGTGTTCTTCATCGCCGTGCTCGGCGTCACCATGGCGATTCCGATGAAGCGGCAGATGATCAACATCGAGCAGCTGCGCTTTCCCTCCGGCATCGCTGCGGCCGAAACGCTGCGCGCGCTGCATGCCAAAGGCGCCCAGGGCCTGCGAGCCGCCAAGGCATTGGGCATCGCCGGGCTGATCGCTGCCATCGACAAATTCTGGGCCGAGGGCCTTTCGGTGATCAGCGCCAGCCTCGAACGCTACACGAGCGGCGCCATTCTCACCGGCCTGCAGAAGTGGATGCTCGGCACCCACTACGAAGCCTGGGCTGGCCGCACTGTGATCTTCTCCTGGGATTTCATCTTCTTGGCCGCGGGTGCCATCACCGGCATGCGGGTTTGCGCCACCATGCTCGCCTCCGGCACGCTGTGCTGGGCCGTCGTCGTGC
>JANLQP010000248.1:0-3468 GCA_031367895.1 Hyphomicrobiales bacterium | reverse complement strand
CGCAGGATGTCATCATAGCCAGCGAGGACACGGACTTCGGCTATCCCGAAATCGACTTGGGGCTGATACCGGCGATTCATTTCGTGCACCTGCCGCACACGGTCGGCCGCCATCAGGCCTTCGAGTACTTGTTCACCGGCACGCCCATACCGGCCCGCAAAGCCGAAGCCATGGGCCTCATCAACCACGCGGTGCCCAAAGCACAGGTGCTGCCCAAGGCGCTCGAAATCGCCGAGCGCCTTGCTTCGAAGTCACCTGATGCCATTCGGCTCGGCCGCCAGTCCTTCATGCGCGCCAACGACCTCGACTACCGCCGCAACATCGAGAACCAGGTGGAGACTATGTGCAACGTCATGGAGACGGCGGCCGCGCGCGAGGGGCTGGCGGCATTTCTGGAAAAGCGCAAGCCGAAGTGGTGACGGCCGTCGTTGCGCCTGTCGCTCAGCGAGGCGTCGGGCTGCGAAATTCAAACCGACCTTGACATGCCCGCAGGTGATCGCCGTGGCTCCACCTCGGACTGTGCAATCATGGCCGGTTTCGCAGCGCTGCAGAACGTGATGCGGTCGGTTGCGGCGGTTAACGATGGCCGTATCGCTATAAGGCGTTCTCTGATCATACACGTCTAATCCATGCCCGCCTTCTGTCGACGCATCAGGAGGCCGAGCGGACGGCATGGGCCTATAAAGACGGCAAGCATGCCCGTCGTCGATCTAGGTTCGTTGGCGAGGACGGTATGCGGCATCAACGTGGGACCAGGATGACGCCCTTCCCATAGCCGAGCCCGAAAATCTCCGGGGTTTGCTGCTCGTTGGTTGCCTTCCTGACTTGGTCGGCTGTGCTCGTGAATATCCCTTCGATGTCAACCCCTGGCTTAACGATGTTGGCCAGCAGCGCTTCGACGAAGGGGCTGTGTTTGTTGCCGTCGAACGCCGCTTGTCCTCTCCGCGCCGAGAAAGCAAGCATGAGGCCGGGCGCCTCGAATGGCGGAGCGCTCGCAGGGCCGGAGCGAAGCGTTTCGCTCGATGAATACAAACGGCGTGTTAGTTCATTGCTGCGGCATGCGTCGAATACGATCATCTGCAGCTTGCGGGCTTCAGAAATACGCTCGACGACCCGTTCGAGTGCCACGGCCTCATCGGCGAGGTCGCGTTCAGCAGATATTTGAGCGTCGATAGGAATGATGTAGTCAAGGTTGGATCGGGCGCGCACACCATGCCCGGCGAAGAAAACCAAAGCCCAGTCGATGGTTCGAGCTTTGGCCTCGAAATCCCGCAAGGTCGTGATCAGCGAGCGACGGTCCAAATCGTACTTCTCGATGATTTCGTCATCCTTGAAGCCGATGTGCTTGAGAGCGGATGCGAGTGCTTTCGCGTCATTGGCAGGTGTGGTCAATTCACTGAATGCGCCAACATATTTCGAGTTCGCGATGAGCAGCGCGGCGCGCGATCCGATAGGTTTGGACAGCCGTCCGCGCGCCTGCAACACCGAAGCGATGCGCTTGAGGTCGGTCTGAGCATCGCGCTTTGCCCTGGCGTCATCATCATTGCCAGGTCGACCGGCAGCGGTCATGACCTGACGGTATATTTGCTCGGCTTCGGTGAAAAAACCCATGCGCTCGTAGGTATAGCCACGATTCTTCAGAGGAAACAGATATCGGGGCTCCCGGCGTGTCGCCTCCGCATAGTCGGCCAGCGCTTTGTCGAATTCCCCGAGATTGCGATACGCGTTGCCTCGGTTGTTGTAAGGCGACGTCAGCGCTGGATCACTGGCGATAGCCCGATCAAAGTCGGCGATAGCGTCTGCATTGCGATTGAGTTCGATCTTTGCGTATCCGCGGCGATTGAGAGCCAACGCGTGGCGGGGATCGAGCGATATCAGGTTGTCGAGGTCTGCCAACGCGGCCTCATATTGCCTTCGGTCGTAAAGCAGGCCCGAGCGCTTGTTGAGAGCGGCTATGCGACTGGCGGCGTTCGCGCCGGGATCGGCGATGATTCGTCCACAATTCTGGAGCACGGCGTCGCCGGTCGCCTGCGCGCACGCGCGATCTTGCTGGCCGTGCGAAACCGTGCCCGATCCAGAAGCGGCGACTGCGGCAGGCTGCTGAGGGCTGCTCGCTCGGGCGCTGACGCCCGCCAAGGTCAGTCGCTCCAGCGCCAAACGCTTTGCGATTTCGTCGCCTTCGTCGTTGATGCGGCCCTCGGCCGCCAGAATGCTCCGGTATTGAGCTACGGCCTCGGGCTTTTTTCCTCGCTTGTCGAGGATCCAACCGCGGTTCAGGAAACCGGCCAGCAATTTTGGATCGAGCCGCAGCGCCTCATCGACGTCTTTGGTCGCCAAATCGAGTTGACCCTTCTCGATATACATCCAGCCGCGGTTATTATAGAAGTGAGCTTGTTTTGGATCTCGCTTGAGGGCCTCGTTGTAATCGCCAATGGCCGGATCGAATTGTCGAGCATAGGACTTTGCCCGACCACGCCGGAAATAGTATTCAGCGACGTCCGGCCTGCTCGCAATGACCAAATCCAAGTCCGTGATGGCGGGACCATAGGTGGCAAGGCGATGTTGGGCGAGCGCGCGATAATAGCGTGCGTCAAGCGCCTCGGTGCTGTCGGCTTTGCTGCGCGCAATGATCCTCGTACAGGCTTCGACCCGTTGCTTCGGCTCGGCAGCCTTGCAAAGCGTGACGTCGTTCGACGACTGAGCCCTGCAGGCGGACCACGTCAAGCACATGAGGGTGGCGACAATTCCTATCCGTGCAATGAAAATTGCGATCATCGAATTCTACCAATCCGAGGCCAAAGCAAGTCCGTCAAGGATGCTAC
The DNA here is from genome assembly GCA_031367895.1 of Hyphomicrobiales bacterium. Taxonomy (GTDB): domain Bacteria; phylum Pseudomonadota; class Alphaproteobacteria; order Rhizobiales; family Hyphomicrobiaceae. Next base: position 646 of record JANLQP010000248.1, on the reverse strand, counting down.
CCTGAAGCGCTTGGACAACACTATAGAAACGGCATCAATGCTACGCAGAGCGTCGGTTTGTTGAGCACCTTGGGCTCACGTCGCTAGAGGCGGGGCACATGACGATGCCCCAACTGAGACCGCCGCCGACACATTGGGGAGGCATCGACGGCGCTGGCGCGTTGGCGGGACTCGTGGCGGTTGTCCCACATTGATTTCGAAGCAGACCACGCTTGTGTCCGACCGATCTGGTGCGCGGAGCCCGACCCGATGATTGTGCATCCCGTTGTCGGAGAGGTTTGCTGATTGACACCCCTTGACCTGACCCAGACCAGCCGCCCGAGCACGAAAATCGGGTCGGCTATCTGATCGAACTGGAAAGATGCTGCCACGAACAGGGCGTCACGTCGAGACCTCGCATTTATGGCAAGACTCGGTAGGCCGCCCCTAGGCGCTTGTAGTGCCACGACAACTCAGGCACGCTGGTCGGACCTCCAATCTTACCCTGCGGGGCCTCATGGCGCGCTTGACCGACTTCGACGACCTCGGCCGCGACTACTATGTGGCGATGGAGATGCCGAGCTTCGCGACCACGCCCTGGGTTCCGGCAAAGCCACTGCACCAATCCCGCATCTCCATGATTTCGACGGCGGGGCTACAGCGGCGC
>JANLQP010000239.1:0-3889 GCA_031367895.1 Hyphomicrobiales bacterium | reverse complement strand
ACGAAGTTGTATTTCGGGAACCCCGTCCACTTCGGCGAGGCCGGCGGCAGGTCCTGACGGAGAAGCTTGGCGAAATCGAGCGGTGCGGCGGCCATAGGGTTCCCTCTTTGGCGATCAGACGATGGTCGCCATCATGGAACGGCCCGACAGCGCTGGCCAAGCACATTCAGTCGCGGAAAAGCGTGAGGCCCCCGGCGATCACCAGCAGGTGCTGGGATCATCGAGGGCCTCGACGTACAGGAGGGATCAGGTGAGGGTCGAGGGACAAGATAAGGTACAAGGTACGGGGCGCGAACGATCGCTTGTCCCTAATCCCTTGCCTGTTCCTTTTACCTGGTCCCTTCGTTGTCCCAACGTTCAGTTGTTGCGCGAAACCTTGAGCCCACGCTCGCGAGCATATTTCTGCTGCGAGATGATCGACTCTGCTTCACCGCGCGTCTGCACCACAAAGTCCGTCCCCTGGCCGGTTTCGACGCTGAGGCCCAGATCCGAGATGATCAGCGACGAACCCGTCTGGATGTAGGGCGTGATGCGGGCGAGGGCCGCCTCCGGGAACTCGACCCGCTCGAGGGACTGGGCCGCGACGGCAGTCCCGGTCGGGGTGACCGGCTTCTGCGCTTGCTGGCCTTTACCCTTCTGTGTCTGCGGCGCGGGCGCAGCAGCTTCGGCCGGCGACTGCACGCTGACGACGTTCCACGCGACGCGCCGGCCGCCATCCGAGGCATCGACTGCCGTGAACACGTGCGTGCCAATGGCGCGTTGCGGGTCCCTGACCACGACGGGGAAATCAGCGACGGCTATGCGACCCTGCCGGATGTAGACGCGGGCTGTCTTGCGCGAGACGAACACCGACACCGGGTCGGTCAGACGCTCGGCGACCTTCGCCTCGACGTTGGCAGCAACGCGCGCCTTCTCGGCGTCCTTGGCCGCCCCAAGGCTCGCCTTGATGGCAGACTGACGCTCGCCATGCAGCGCCTTGGCAGCAGTTGCGGCCGTCACGGCAGCCTGTGCCTCGACGACGGCAGTCGCGTGCGCAACCATGGACTTCTCGATCTGCTCTTCGGTCCTGGCGAGAATGATCTGACGTTGCAGCAAGGCGGCCTTCTGCTCGGCGCGGCGCTGGGCAGCGTCTGCCGGCCCAATCGCACGGTAAGCCTTCGTTGCATCCGTCATCGCCGCCTTGTGGGCGAGCTTGGTCGCGTCGGCCAATTTGACCGCAGCCACCAGTTTGTCAGCGGCAGCCGCTTTTTGCGCACGCGCGGCTTCGAGCGGCGTGATCGTCGCCTTCTGCGGGCGAAGCTCCGTCGACGTCGCCGCCGCTACCTCGGGCTTTGCCAGCCGCGCACCGAGCATCATCGGCGTCTCGCCGTCGACAGCTTCGGCCGGCAACGCGGGACGCGGCTTCGACGACTCGATCACCTCGACGCCGGGAGCCACCGTCGTCGGCGCTGCCGGAGCCTGCACCTCGGCGAGCTTCGGTTGGAACAGCGCAGGGTGCGCAATCGACATCGGCGCCACCTCACCCTGCATGACGACGACACGCGTGTTCATCTTCGTCATCTTGAACAGGCGCTCGGCAAAGCTGTAGGGCAGCCGAATGCAGCCGTGCGAGGCCGGATAGCCCGGCAGGTTGCCGGCATGGAGCGCGACGCCCGACCACGTGATGCGCTGCATGAACGGCATCGGCGCTTCGTCGTAGATATTGGAGAAATGCTCCTCCTTCTTCTCGATGATCGAGAAGACACCTTGCGGTGTATCGTGCCCGGAGGTTCCCGACGAAATCGGCGACTGCGCCACCACACCGTTCTTGTCGTAGAACGTGACGCGCTGACGGCCGATCGAAACCACCGCGACGAGCGGTGAACTGACGGCCGGCACCGGCGGCGGAGCCTTTGCCTGCTGCGCCTTGGCTTTTTGTGCCAGCGACTGGCTCTGTGCCTCCGCCGGACCGCTCAGTGCGAGCAAACCGCATGCAGCACAGGCCGCAGCAAACGCTGCCTGGGAAAAAATTGATGTCGTCCGCTGACGACGCGACGCCCGATTTCGCACAACGCCCTCTCTACGCGACTAGGAACACTGCCCGCACGACTGATTGTCTGATTTGGACACAGGTGACCATAAAGCCGTATCCATAACATACTGTTACGCCTGCACGCTCACATCGGCAAGAGGGCGCATTGGGCATCCCCGTGCCATGTTTCGATTAACCCTTCCAAGGTGCGACCACCAACCATCACACCCGCTTCGCCGCCTCGCGCAACTGGAACTTCTGGATTTTGCCGGTCGAGGTTTTCGGCACTTCCTGGAAGACCACGTGCCTTGGACACTTATAGCGCGCCAGATGTTGCTGGCACCATGCAATGATCTCTGCAGCAGTTACCTTGGCGCCGGGCGCAATTTCGACGAACGCACAGGGCGTCTCGCCCCACTTCGCGTCGGGTTTGGCCACCACAGCGCAGGCCTGCACGGCCGGATGCTTGTACAGCACCTCTTCCACCTCGATCGAGGATATGTTCTCGCCGCCGGAAATGATGATGTCCTTCGAGCGGTCCTTCAACTGGATGTAGCCGTCCGGATAGAGCACGCCGAGATCGCCGGTGTGGAACCAGCCGCCGGCGAAGGCTTCCTCCGTTGCCGCCTGGTTCTTGAGATAGCCCTTCATGACGATGTTGCCGCGCATCATCACCTCGCCCATCGTTTCGCCGTCGGCGGGGACTTGCGCCATCGTTGCCGGGTCCATGACGGTCAGCCCTTCGAGCGCGGTGTAGGCGACGCCCTGGCGGGCTTTCAACTGCGCTTGGCGACCTGGATCGAGCGCATCCCACTCGCCCTTCCACTCGTTGACGACGGAGGGGCCGTAGACCTCGGTCAGACCATAGACGTGGGTGACATTGAAACCCGCTGCCGCCATGCGTGCCAACACAGCCTCCGGCGGGGGCGCCCCGGCGGTGACAAACTCCACCTTGTGGCCAATGGCGCGCTTCTCCGCATCGGGCGCATTGAGCAGCGTCGCCATCACGATCGGGGCCCCGCACATGTGGGAGACATTGTGCTCGACGATCGCGTTGTAGATCGGCTCGGCGCGAACCGCGCGTAGACACACGTGCGTTCCACCGACCGACGACAAGGTCCACGGAAACGCCCAGCCATTGCAATGAAACATCGGCAGTGTCCACAGATACACCGGGTGCCGCCCCATGCTCGCCGCGAGCACGTTGGCGTAGCACATCAGCGCGGCGCCGCGGTGGTGAACGACGACACCCTTCGGATTGCCTGTAGTCCCCGAGGTATAATTGAGGCCGATCGCCTCCCATTCGTCCTGCGGCATACGCCAAGCGTCGGCAGGATCGCCACCTTGCACGCAAGCTTCGTAATCCAGCGTGCCGAGGCGGGCGCCGGATTGCGGAAATTCCAGGTCATCGTAGTCGATGACGAGCGGGCGCACTTTGGCAAGCGCCAGCGCCTCTTTCATCACGGCTGCGAACTCGCGATCCGTGATCAGCACTTTCGTCTCGGCGTGATCGAGCTGGAACGCGATGATCGCCGCATCGAGCCGCGTGTTCATCGCATGCAGCACGGCGCCGGTCATCGGCACACCGTAGTGCGCCTCGAGCATCGGCGGCGTGTTCGGGAGCATTACTGAAACCGTGTCGCCGACGCCGATGCCGTGTTGTACGAGCGCTGATGCGAGCCGCCGGCAGCGCGCGTAAAAGTCAGCATAGTTGAGCCGCTGGCGCCCGTGGATGACGGCGGTGTGCGCCGGCCAGACGTGCGCGGCGCGCGCCAGCAGCGACAGCGGCGTCAACGGCTGGTAATTGGCCGGCCGTTTGTCGAGGTGTTCCTCGAAGGGATTGGTCGGATCGCGCGTGGTCATGGGCGGCCCTGGCCG
>JANLQP010000184.1:0-3767 GCA_031367895.1 Hyphomicrobiales bacterium | reverse complement strand
AATCGACGGCAATCGGTTTGGCCAGTCATTCGCAAACGACGTTCTGTCCGAGTGCGAAACACTCAATGTACACTATCGGGCCGGCGAGACCTGGACGTGTTCGTGGATATGCGGTTGCCCTTGACCACGAAGATGTTGGAGCCCATGCCCTCGCACAGGTTGCCGCTTTCATCGAGCAACACGGCCCAGGGCCTCCGGTCCCGTTCGCGCGTTTCCATGTCGGCCATGATCATGTTGAGGTAGTTGTGCGTTTTGACGCGCGGGCTGAGAGACCCCGGAGGTGTGCGGCGGACTGACGGCACGATCACGCGAATGCCGTCGCGGTAGTGCTCGGCTCGGTCCTTGAAGGGCAGCGGCATGCAGTCGACGACGACGTTCGGGCCGAGGTGCTCCCAAGGCTCCTCGCCGCCGACGCTCTTGACGCCGCGCGATACGCGCTGCCCGACCCACCAATCGTCGTCCTTGCCGAGGAGATGCGCGTTGCGCCGCACCACCTCGTGCGTCGTCTCGATCATCTGGGCCGCCGTCATGCCGATGTCGATTCGCAGGTAGGAAAGCGACCGGTAGAAGCGCTCGATGTGCTCCTCTACCTTGAATGGGCGCCCCTGGGGCCGCAAGTTTTGGCTGCCCGTTTCAATGTTGCTGCGAAATGGGTCGAGGATCGTTTCAATTGGGTGCCACATCACATGGCGCATATTGCCAGCGGATACTTTGCTTCCGGATTTCGTGAGGCGGCAGCCATGACGATCGACGGCATCGGCGAGTTTGAAACGGCAATAACGAGGCGCCCGTGCCCCGATTGATGATCATGCCGTTGGGATCGGCGTCGCGGAGCAGCGCCGAGTAGATGCTCTTGTGGGTGTCGGAAAGCGTGCGGGCGTCCACTGGGCTGATGCCGCACCATTGCGTCAATGACCGTTGCGCGTCGAGGTCGACGATGAGAACGCGATTGCCCAAACCAGCGAGCGCATCCCCAAGATTGAGCGTCATGGTGGTCTTGCCGACGCCGCCCTTCTCCATGACGATGGCGATCGTGGTCGTCATGCACGTGATTGGTTCGTGGTGTTCGGACGTCCGAATTCGTCCTTGCCCTTGTAATAAAGGCGCAGCGCCAGCCGGGTGACGTCACACATCGTGCGGTGCTCACGCGCACACTGCGTCTCAATCATGCGCTTCTGACGAGCTTCGACGGTGACGCAGATGCGCGGCGACAACCGTTGGCTGTCCGCGTCGGTGCTGGGAGCGACGAACGGGGTAGTGATTGGCATACCGCCATTGTCATACGCCATCGGCCGTTTGCAAGGATGGGGCGGGGATAACGGTTGCGCGACGGTAAGCAATGGTCGCAACAAGTGCTCCCTCTGCAGGACCTCTTGAACCATCCGAGAACTTGACTGCTGCTGTCCTGTCGACAAGCTGACGCTCTCACGACATTCGCACCAATCCACGCCATCGCTCTCTCGTTCGGGTTGGTCGAAATCAACCACCTCTCGCATGCCAAATCGAGGCCTCGATCGTGACGAGCCCTAGCTTAGCTTATAGGTACTTTCCGATCCTGGCGGCAGCAGCCATCCCCGAGCATTCTTTAGCCTTGGACGGCATGAGAACTGTCTAGCGTACTCGGGCCTAAACCTCGGCAGCTGCTTCCCCCCGCAAAGCTGGGCTGCTGCTCTTTTCGTTACTAGGTCTCGCGTCTGCTCCGCCTGCGAACGAAAATAGGGTATCAAGGGTCCTGCCGTCGCAATTCGCTCCTATAGATCAGTGCAGTAGGCACCATGCTCATGATTTCGCGAGGCTAACTGGGATGAGGCTAGAATCGGGAGCGGTCGCCGTTTTGGTATTGCTCGTCGGGGTAAGCGCCGCGCGCGGCCAAGAACCTGGGGACGCTCGCAGAGGTCGCGGGTACGCAGAAAGGGTTTGTGCCGAGTGTCACGCGGTTCTTCAAGCGCAAGATGTTTCGCCGGTTGCGCGGGCCACGCCGTTCCAGGTCGTCGCCAATACGCCGGGCATGACCGGTACCGCGCTTGCCGTGTGGCTACAGACTCCGCACCCGACCATGCCCAACCTCATTATCGAGGGACGAGATAGGGACGATATTATTGCCTATCTCCTCAGCCTGCATGAGAAGAAGTAGAGGCTTCGATCCACCATCAGCCAGCATCGCGTCCAGATAGCCTCGGTAGACGCAGGTGGACAGGCGCAGCAGAGCAAAGGATCACCCATGACTGAGATATTGCACTTGAACACTGAGAATGCTCGGTTGGATCCGGAAGCGGTATTCAATCGGCCACTCAACATTGTGACCGAAATGGGTCTCACGCGCGGGCAAAAGATCGCCACCTTGGATCGCTGGAAGGAAGCCCTTCAAGACCGGCTCACAGCAACGGGCGAGGGAATGGCGCCACCGGCAGGTCAGACCGCGCAAGAAGCAGCCACAATCCAGGAGATCAGCGAAGCGCGCGAGTTTCTGTGAGCAGGCACAATTTCGCGGCACCTCAAGACGCAGTTATTGTGACGGCGTCTCTCGAGACTGACATATTTTGCGCATGTGCAAATCCGACGTCGCGGGCAATTTATGCATTTATTACACTGGTAGGGATGCAGTGAGATATACCCACAAGCCGGTGGCAGCCCGAGAGGGGCGAGACAACCAGTCGATGGGGAACAACTAACGGCAACTGGCGCGTTGGCTCGACGGTGGCGATTGGTACGGCACGCATGGCTTCGCCATGGTTTGATTCGGTTTCGAGGGGGCAGCCGGGGTCGGTTGCGATAAAATGAACGGTGACTACCGTCGTTGCTGGGCCCTATGGCCGCCAAACCCGGCCTGGTAGCGTCCAATGGGCGTTTGCCGGGCCAAATTTGGCCGCTGGCGGGCGTTCAGTGACGATGGCGACCCCATTGCCGCCCCGCCCTCGACCGGCCGCCACAGCCTCGCCATTCGGGGCGGGGCGAGAAATGGTTCATACGCAACCAAAGGTGGCGGCGCCGGTTTGGTCTATCCCGTTTGTCGGCGAGATGACTTTTAGACCATTTTTCAGCCGGTATTGGCCGCATCAGGTATCGGACCTGGCCGCCTTTGCAGCCTTCGCCGCCTTCTCAAGCTCAGCCCAAGTGTCGTCATACAATGCGGCGGCGCCGAAGGCGGCGAGTCGATTAGCGTCACGGAATAGCTCGGCACCGGGTCCGCCGGACAGTGCTCTTGCGAATCCGTCGCGCAGCGGCGGGAGGATCCAGGCGGCCAAGTACATCGCGCGCTCGATGCCGATGTCGGCGAAGCGCTCGGACCACAATTCGAACTCGCGGATTTGGGCGGCATTGAACTCGTCCTCAGTGATCCGTTGGGTGAGCTGCAGACTGAGGTCCTTCGGGTCGACCGGTTCGCCGGTGCGCTTCGATAGGGCCCGCGCTGCGAGATCACGGGCTTGGTCATCGAGTTCGTCCAGTCAGTACCAACCTCACCCGCATTGGCGTCTCGAAGGACATCCGAGCCCGGCAGCTCGACCACGTCGAAGGCGCCCGCAGCGTCACCGACGCCGTCTACAACCAGCACGAATTCTGGGCCGAGAAGCGCGCGGCGCTGGAGCGATGGGAAGCCGAACTGCGGCGGATCTTTGGGCGGGCGGGCCACAGAACGAGGCCGGCCGCTTGCCTCCATGGATAATCGCACTCGCTGTCGCGGCCGAGCCGGCAGCGCAGAGATGAGAGAAAGCGGAAGTCGCGACAGCACGTTCGCCGGAGCTGTGACGTGTGATTACGTCCGCCGG
>JANLQP010000177.1:0-14862 GCA_031367895.1 Hyphomicrobiales bacterium | reverse complement strand
GGACGAGGACGATGGTGTTCTCGCGCTGGCCTGCGCGCTCCAAGAAGGCGACGAGGCGCGCGAGCTGCCGGTCAGCGTGATCGAGCATGCCGGCGAAGGCGGCCTGGAGGCGGGTGAAGAAACGGCGCTCATCGGCGGTGTGCTGATCCCAGGACTGCACGCCGTCGTTGCGCGGCGGAACGCGCGTGTCGGCCGGCACGATCCCCATCGCGATTTGACGGGCGAGGCGGCGCTCGCGCTCAGCGTCCCAGCCACCGGCGAATACCTCGTCATAGCCGAGGATGATGTCGCGCGGCGCCTGATGCGGGGCGTGGTTGGCGCCGAGCGCCAACCAAAGCAGCCAGGGAGCATCGGGCCTCTCGGCAATGTGGCCGGCAAGGAACTGCATCGAGCGATCGACGAGGTCGGCGGTGAGGTGATAGCCGGACGCGTCGCTCCCTGGCGGATCGATCGACGAGTTGTCGAGCACGAGTTCCGGTGCATAGTGGTCGGTCTCTGCGTCCATGAAACCGTAGTAGCGGTCGAAGCCGCGGCCGAGCGGCCAGCCGTCGAACGGGCCGGTGGAGCCGGCCTCGGTGAGCGGTGTCACGTGCCACTTGCCGACCATGTAGTTGCGCCAGCCGTGGAGGCGCAGGATTTCGGCAATGGTGCCTGCCTCGCGCCGGATCTTGCCGCGATAGCCCGGATAACCGCTGTCGAAGTTGGCGAGGCTGCCAACGCCCACGGAATGCGGATTGCGCCCCGTCAGCAAGGACGCCCGTGTCGTGGAGCACATGGCCGTCGTGTGCAAGCCGGTGTAGCGCAGGCCCTCCGCCGCGAGCCGGTCGATGGTCGGCGTCTGGATCGACGAGCCGTAGCACCCGAAATCGGAAAAGCCGGTATCGTCGAAGAGCACGACGAGGATGTTCGGAGCACCGGGCGGAGCTTTCGGCGCAAGCGGCCAGTGCGGCTTGGAGTCCGCGATGGTGCGGCCGATGCGGCCTTGGAACGTTGTGCTCATGTCGATCGCTCCCGGCCAACCTCACTTCGGCACGACGACCGCAGCATAAAATGCCTATTCACGGAAACGCAATTTCCATGCACGTGGTTCACTGTCACCCTGAAGTGGAGGGCGCGGGGACTCCACGACCCCGATCGCGCTGCAAGCGATCCGAACGGCAGCCAAGATGTTCCAACGGGTCTCGCGTGGCCGTTGGCGTTGCATATCGACCGGAGTAACGTCTGTTCGTCCCAGAGCTACTTCAGGCCAGAGCTACTTTAGGAACGTCGGATCATGACGCAAGACACGCCGCAGGACAGCTTCGACGTCGTCGTGGTCGGCAGTGGGATCGCGGGGTTAGCCGCGGCCGTCACAGCCCGCAAGGCCGGCGCGAAGGTCGCCCTGCTCGAGCGCTCGCCACCCGAGGAGCGCGGCGGCAATACGCGCTGGACGGAAGCCTTCCTACGCATGAAGAGCGAGGCGGAGGTCGCCGACGATTTCATCGCCCATTTCGCCCGTCATGGCGGGCATCACCTCGATCCCGAGCTGATTGCCGAGACGGCGGGAGATTTCTCGAGCCGTTCGCCGATTACGCGCGCGCTCGGCTTCACCGACCCCGACCTCATTGCCAGATTCGCCGAGGAGGCACCTGGTACCATTGCCTGGCTCAAGGGTTTCGGTGTGCGCTTCGAACAACTCCCGCTCTACTTCATCACCACCTCGACCACCCGGTTGGGAACGGTGGGCGGCGGCCTTGCCATGGTCGAGGCGCTCGGGGCATGGGCCGACAGCAATGGTGTCGCAACCTTCTACCGGACTACGGCGCGGAGCCTGATCGAGAGCGGCGATGGCGCCGTTGCCGGATTACGGGCCGTTGCTGAAGGCAACCGCCGTATCGATTTCCTCGCCCGTTCGGTCGTGCTGGCTTCTGGCGGTTTCGAGGGCAACCCGGAGATGCTGGCCCGCTATCTTGGCGCCACGTCGCGATACATCCGGCCGGTGGCGAGGGGCGGTTACCATAACCGCGGCGAAGGCATCGAGATGGCGCTGGCCGCCGGCGCCGCGCCTGCCGGCGACTATACCCGCTTCCATGCCGAACCGCTCGATCCCCGGTCGGGTGCCCCGGAGCCGGTGGTGATGATCTTCAACTACGGGATTCTCGTGGACGTCCATGGTCGCCGGTTCACGGACGAGGCGCCATCGTCGGCCGATGCGACCTATGAGGCGGTCACCCGTGTCATCGGCGAGCAGCCGGACGGCATCGCGTGGCTTGTTCTGGACTCTCGTCTCGATCGGATTGCAGGGTGGCAGCGTGCGGTCCGCTCCGACCAGCCGCCGGTCGAAGCCGCCACGTTGGCCGCATTGGCCGAAAGGATCGGGGTTCCAGCAGCCGAGCTTGCGGCGACGGTCGAGGCCTACAACGCGGCCTGCCTGTCGAACGCTACGTTTCGGCCGGAGGCGCCGGACGGCATCGCGACGGCACCCGGCTATGCGCCAAGAAAATCGAATTGGGCCTTCCCGCTCAGTAGTGGCCCCTACCGCGCCTATCCGATCATGTGTGGCAACTGCTTCACGTTCGGCGGCCTGAAGGTCGATCCGGAGGCCCGCGTGCTCAACAGAGACGGGGAGGCGATCCCGGGGCTCTTTGCGGCCGGCGAGACAATCGGTCTCTATTGGGGGACGTATACCGGCGCGACGAGCGTTCTCCGCGGCGCTGTTTTTGGCCGCATCGCGGGAGTTGGTGCTGCGGCACGAGCAAGGTCGTGAACTCGAGTCGAGAAGCATGTCAGCGGCCGATCGAGGTTTCAATCCTGGTCATCTACTCCAAGCGGGGCGGATGCTCCATGGCGCCGACGAACGGCCCCCAGCGCTCGACTCGAACGACCGCCTCAGTGACGAGCGCGGCCGCCGAAAGAAGCTTCGCGCCGAGCAAGATGAAGTAGGGGGTGAGCGGGTCAAGCAAGGGGGCGTTCGTTGGTGTGCCGCGCGCATGCTGCAACTGCCCAGGTATAGCGTTCGCGGTAGGGACGTAACGCAACTGCCCGGACGGTGCGCCGCACAATGTTGCGTCATTCCCATTGGCTGCCGACGACACCCCATCATCGCCGGCGACGTTATCTGTCGCCGACCATATCCGAATACTGAGCTATCGCGTCAGAGCGTCGAGAACCGTCACGCGATAGGATGCTCTTTGCCGCACGAGGCGAGCATCTTGGCAATGGCATTGCTGCCTGGCGGGCTTCAGGCGGGTTCGATCGGCATCCGCGCGATGCTGAGCCAGGCGTTCGGTGCGCCGGCCTTCTCGGCGGCCTTTGCCGACGGCAGCTTCAAGTCCCAGTCTGCCGCGATGAAGCGCCTGCCGTTGACTGCACGGGCCTCGTCCGACAGAAGCCAGAGCAGCGGTGGGACCATGATGGAGGGTTTCAGCATTTTGTCCCGGTTCGGGGCCACACCGACCAGCGGCGTGTCGGTGGTACCGCCCGGCACCAGCACGTTCGACGAGACGCCGGTGCCCGCCAGGTCCGCTGCCAACACTGCCATCGCCGCCTCTGCCGCGGCCTTCGACGAGCCGTAGAGCAGAAATCCTTCCCGCACCATGGTCCCAAGGCTCGTCGTAACCGTAACGATTCGACCGCGCTTGGCGGCCAGCATGTGCGGCAACACGGCGCGCGCCATATTGATGGGCCCTGCGGCGTTGACCGCGATGAAGCGGCCCCATTGCTCGGGCGTGGTTTCCCAGAAGCGGATCGGCGAGCGATCTCCATTGCGCACCGAGGCTTGCCCGATGCCGGCATTGTTCACGAGCACGTCGATCCGTCCGTGCTTGATCAGCGCCGTGCCGACGACGTGTGAGAAACTATCGGGTTGCGCGAGATCGGCGAGGACCGTCTGCACGCGGCCCTTGAGGCCCGCAGCCTGTCTTGTGAGCTCCTCCAGAGCGGCAGCGTTTCGGTCCACCGCGGTTACGTGGTGCCCCTCGGTGGCAAGCCCCAAGGTCATCGCCAAGCCGATGCCGCTCGCAGCTCCCGTTACAATCACAGCCTTATGGTTCGGGTCCAACTCTCAGTCCTCCTGCTTCTCGATTGCGCGCGTGTCAGTCCGGCCTGAACTGTGGGACGGCTTTCGCCGCATTCGATTACGACGGAACCGCTCCCATGGAGATCGTTGTCCGCTGCATCAAGCGGCGATACTTGGTGCCGTCGTAGGGTGTTGCACGATGCACGGCCGCGCGGTTGTCCCAGACCACGACGTCGCCCGCGCGCCATTCATGCCGATACGTGTTCGCAGGCGTTGTTGCTCGTTCCAACAATTCATCGAGCAGCGCGCGGCTCTTTGCGATGGGCCATCCGACGATCTCTTTTGCATGAGCGCCGATGAGCACCGCCTTACGTCCGGTAACCGCACAGGTCTGCACTAGCCGGTGCCGCGAGGCCGGCATCGAGGCTGCTTCCTTTTCCGTGAACTCGAAGCCGACCAGACGGCGAGAGTAGACGAGGTCGTGCTCGACGATCAGTTCATCCAGCTCTGCGCGGCGTCCGGCATCCAGACTCTCATAGGCAGCCCGAGTTGAAGCGAATTCCGTAGCGCCGCCCTCGGCTGGGATCTCGCGCGCTGTCAGCACTGAGCACCGAGATGGAACAGACTTGAAGCTGCTGTCGGAGTGCCAGAGCATATTGGCTTTCTGGTAGTGCATGCGCCGGTCGTCGGCCGCAATAGTCGTGCCAGTCTCGATGTCGATATTCGACTGCCGTGCAAAAACGGTACCTTTGGCTGGATTGGCGCCGCGCGTAGTCTCGAGTGGTCCAAAGATTTCGCTGAAGGAGATCTGCTGTGCATCGTCCATGGGCTGGCCGGGAAAGACCAGAATGAGGTGCTCTGCCAGGGCGCGCAGGATAGCATCCGCGGTCGGCCAATCGATCGGCTTCCTCAAATCGACGCCTCTCACATTGGCGCCGAAAACCTTCGTCAGCGGTCCAATTTTCAAGCTCATGCGGACACCTCCGGCGCGATCTTTGGCACAGTGTGTCATGCGATATCGAGGGCGCGCAAGTAGATGAGCCCCGTTCAGATGGAACCACATTTGAGCCACCTTGATCTCCGCGTCCCCGGTCTGCGGCAGCGACCTGACGCCCCCGCCGCCAACCCTGTGCTGGCGGCCAGCGCCGGACCCGTCCGGACAAAGCCGACAGTTGACGGGGGCGTGCCAAGGGTATTTCGTCGGCTGAGGGTTCGAGATGGGGAGCGAACGCATGCCAGCAGACGGCAGTGCGATGAGAGAGGCAGTTGGACGCGTTTCACTGGCAGAAGCGCTGGAGGCGCGCGAGCGCAGCGGCAAGCCGGTGCGTGTCGGCGTCATCGGCTGCGGCCAGATGGGCACCGATCTCTTCGTCCAGATCGCGCAGATGCGGGGCATCGAAATTGTCGCTGCGTGCGATATGCGCCCCGAGCGGATCGAGGCTGCTTGCAAGATGTCGGGCGAGCGTTGCCGGCCGATGGAGATCGTCGCGGGCGAGAATCTGAGCGGCGCTATCGCCCGGGGCCGGCTTGCTGCCGCCAGCGATCCGGTCACCGTCTGCCGGACACCCGAGGTGGAGGTGGTGATCGACGCCACCGGCAATCCGAACGCGGGCGCGGCCGTGGCGCTGACCACGATCGGTGCCGCCAAGCACATCGTCATGATGAACGTCGAGGCCGACGTGACGATCGGCGCCTATCTCGCCGCCGAGGCACGGCGCAAAGGCGTTGTCTACACGCTCGGCGCCGGCGACGAACCGACCGCGGCGATGGAGCTGATCCGTTTCGTCAAAGCGTTGGGCTACCCGATCGTCGCGTCGGGCAAGGGCAAGAACAACCCGTTCCGGATCGATGCCATCCCGGACGACTACCGCGCCGAGGCCGAGCGGCGGAACATGAACCCGCGCATGTTGGTGGAGTTCGTCGACGGCTCAAAGACGATGGTGGAAATGGTGGCGATCGCCAATGCCACGGGGCTGATCCCGGACATTCCCGGGATGCACGGGCCGGCGGCGCCGCGCGACGAGTTGCAGAACTACTTCTGCCCGAAAGAAGAGGGCGGTCTGCTCTCGAAGAAGGGCGTCGTCGACTTCTCGGTGGCCAAGGGCGTGGCGCCGGGCGTATTCGTCGTCGCCGAGATGCGGCACCCGCGCGTGCGCGAGCGCATGAGCGACCTGCATCTCGGCCCCGGTCCCTACTACAGTTTTTTCCGGCCGTATCATCTGACGAGCCTCGAGGTGCCGCTGTCGGCTGCTGCCGCCGTCATCTTCGGCGAGAGCCATATGCAGCCGCTGCCGATCCCCTCAGCCGAGGTCGGTTGCGTCGCCAAACGCGATCTCAAGCCCGGCGAAACGCTCGATGCGATCGGCGAGTACTGCTATCGCGGCTTCTCGCTGTCGCGCGCCGATGCACTGGAGAAGGGCGCGTTGCCGCTCGGCCTGGCGCAGGGCGCCAAGGTGACGAATGCGATCGCGAAGGGCCAGTTGCTGACCCATGCCGCGGTGGCGCCAGATGTAACGTCGCGCATTTACGCGGCCCGCCGGGCGCAGGACGAGATGGTCGCCGCGCTGCAGCGCTGATGGCGTTGCGCAACCCGCCGGCCCTTGCGGCGCAAGCGAAAGCGGCGCCCCGTACCAGGCGCCGCCAGTGGTGCATTTGGCCGTTGGGGCATCCGGTGAATCAGTATGCGACGTAGTTCCGATGCACGAACGCGCCATCCGCCTTGCGTGCCTCCATGCGCACGGCCTTCGGCGAGTTGCGCGTCTCGATCTTGGCGTGCTTGCCGAGCGCCAGTTCCGACGGCTTACCGGTTTCCGCCTCGGCGAGGAACGCGGTCACGGCTTCGATCGCCGGCGGCGACCCCGTGCCTGACTTAGACACCTCCGCCAGCTTACGACCAGAGAGTGCTTCGGTTGCGGCCGCGCGCGCGAGCTTCGGCCACATCTTCCGGACGAGCCCGTTCGATGGGTAGACGTCCGCACTCGACAGGCGGCCGTTGACTGCGATCACGACACCGACAATGTCGTCGCCGTTGAGCCCCGCGGGTTCCAGCGCTGCGAGATAGGCGGTCTGCGCGGCTTTCAGCTTCTCGTGCTCAAGCGCGAGTTGCAGGCTGGTGCGCGATTTTTCCGATGCAACGGACGCGTCGAGCGATGCTGTCAGGCCACTCTGCACGGCCGCGACGCTGCGCCAGACTTCGCTTTGACCGCCGCCGGCCTGGTCCTGGCTGCGGGCTTGGCGATTGACACTCGCCGCCTGCTCGCCCACTGCGCGTGGCGGCGCCGCACCATTGCCGGCCTCGAGCGCCAACGGGTTCACCGGGCCTGCGGCCGGTGCCGCGCCGAGACCGGCACGCACCTGCGCAGCGTTGTCGGCATCCTTGGGCTTTGCCCGATTGGCCATCGCGATCTTCGCCTCGCGCGAGGGGATCAGTGCCTCCGACAGCGCGAACCGCTTCACGTCCTCGGTGCCGCGCGCCGCCCAACGCCCCTGCTCCACACAATAGGCGCCGATCGGCACCACCCCCGAGCCCGGCTGCAACACCATGCTGATCGTCAACACGCGGTCCTGCTGGCCGCCCTTCACGATATCGCCGAACTGCACGAACACCGGCGTCTGGCCCTTGTTCTCGATCTTCAGTTCCTGGACGTTACCGGTCTCCTGCACCTCGACGGTGCCCTTGGCCAACGCCTCCTGCAGCGTGTCCGGGACGGGACCCGGCACCGAGGTGCCGTGCACGAAATAGACGGAAACGTTCTCGTGCGTCGCCGGGCCCGAAACGCGCGGCGCGGGTTCCACGGGCGGTGTTTGTGCAAGCGCCGGTACTGCCGTTAATCCCAGTGCCAACAGGGCGAAGCCAAATCGCGATGTCATGACCAATCTCCATGCCTCTTGGAAGACAGTTGTTCCCGCTTGGGACACTGTCCTCCCGACATTCGGGCAAATCATGGAAATAGCGGGGTTTTTCCGTGGCGGGCGGCACAATCCCTCAGGGTGCGAAAGGCGAAGCCCTATTGTATCGATCCGCCACTCCGTTGCTTGTCTTCACGCCCTCTCACCGCCTCATCACGCTCACCGCGCCGCCCCGCCGTTGAGCGCCGCCACCAACTCCTGCATCTCGCTGGCGTTCAAGTCGGAGGCGGCGAAATAGGCGAACTCGCCCTTGCGCCAGGCGGCCACGTTGTAGCCGTTGCGGGCGGCCTGGAACTCAGCTGTGGCCGGCGCCTGCCCGGCCGGCAGAATGAACACATTGATCCGGTGCTTGCGCCGGCCATAGACGAGCGCTGCCGCCGGATGATCGAGCACGTAGTCGGTGCGGCCGCCAAGCAACGGGAAACCTTGCGCGCTCAAGTCCAGCACTTCAGGCGCGAACGGTACCTTGCCGGTGAACCATGGCTTCACCGTATGCGTCTCGGCGCTCGCCACGTGCACCAGCTGATCGGCAATGAGCGAGCGCTGATGCGCGGCGACGATATCGCGCGTCGTCGTGAGCCGGGCGTCACTGCGCACGAGCATCGCGTACGCCAGCACGCCGCCGAGTAGGGCGACCGCCGCATGCGATGCAGCGAGCGCGGTGATGCCACGCCAGCCGAACGGCCGCGGACGGCGGCTTTCTAGACCCAGCGCCGACTGGATGCGCGCTTCGAGGCCGGCCGGCATCGCGAACGTGCCGGCTGTGCGAATCCGGTTGCGCAGGGCCTGCAGATCGGCAAGCGCGGCGGAACACGCCCGGCAACCCTTGAGATGCTCGGCGATGGCGGCGCGCTCGGTCGCCGGCAGTTCGCCGTCGTCGTAGGGTTCGAGCAGATCGCGGAACTCGCTGCAGTCCATGCGTGTCATGACTTCGCTTCCGTATCGGATTTGGCCTGGTTGCCGGAGAGTTCGGCCGCGAGCCGTTCGCGCGCCCGTGACAGACGCGACATGACGGTGCCGACCGGCGCGCCGACGATGTCGGCGATCTCGCGGTAGGACAACTCGTTGAACTCACGCATCACCAGCACCTCGCGAAAGAGTGTCGGCAGCGCCGCGATGGCCGCGTGCACCCGCCGCCGCTCCTCTTGCGTGATCAGCGCGGCGTCGGCCATAGGCGCCGGGTCCGCCGCCGTATCGCGCCAGCGATCCTGATGGCCGGGGGCACTGTCGGCGAGCACGATCACCTTGCCGTGCGATCGGCGCCGCTCGATGGCCGTGAGACAGGTGTTGCGCACGATCGCCAGCAGCCAGCCTTGCGCACTGCCCCCCTGGTAGCCGTGGAAACCGTTGAACGCCTTGATCACGGCCTCCTGCACGGCGTCTTCCGCGTCCTGTGGGTGGCGCAGCAGCCAGCGCGCGAGTCCGTAGGCCGCGCCGAGGTGCGGCAGGATCTGGCGCTCGAACTCGTTCCGGGTGCTGGCGGGCACGTGCTGTTGTCCCTGTCGTCCCCATAGGCATCACCGGGACTTAGGGTGCAAGACCGGCCGGGGCCAGCGGTTATTCCCGCAACCACGGCGGCATGAAGAAATATTTCCAGCGTGCCGGGAATAGGATCGATGGGCCGCAAGTCTTTCTTAACACCGGATTGCGGGCTTGCCGGTGCCGACGGACCGACGATGGCAGCGCGCAGCTCGGAGACGTGCGTCCAATCAACAACTTCAGGTAGGCTCCCCATGTCCAAATTCAACCGCCGCGAAATCGTGATCGGCGCCGCCGGCGCTGCCGCGCTCGGCCTCTCGTCACGCCTCGTCATCGATCCCGCCTTCGCCCAGAAGACGGCCGCACCGGCCAAGGGTTTCACCAGCTACAAGGTCGGCGCTGCGGAAGTCACCGCCCTTTATGACGGCATCTTCGAGAAGCCGCACGATCCGACGTTCATCACGAATGCCTCTGTCGAGGACGTCAAAAACGCCATGACCAAGGCGGGCCTGTCGCCCGACTTCGTCTCGATCTCGGGCACGGTCAACGTCGTCAAGAACGGCGGCAAGACGATCTTGATCGACGCTGGCACAGGCGGCCAGGCCGCCGGCTGGGTGAGCGGCGCTATTCCCGCCAACATGAAGGCGGCCGGCATAGATCCCGCCAAGATCGACATCGTGCTGATCTCGCATTTCCATCCCGACCACATCTTCGGGTTGATGGAAAAGGACACCAACAAGCCGGTCTACCCCAACGCCGAGATCGTCGTCTCCGACGTCGAGTACAAGTTCTGGACCGACCCGGCTGTGATCGACAAGCTGCCGGAAGCCCGCAAAGGCCTCGCGCGCCGCATCCAGGCGACATTCCCGACCTGGAAGAATGTCAAGCAGGTGACCGGCCCAGGCGATGTCGCTCCAGGCATGAAGTTCGTGATGGCACCCGGCCACACGCCCGGCCATCGCGCTTTCGTACTGGCGTCTGGCAAGGACAGCCTGATGTTCTCGAACGACACCATGTATGTGCCCGCGCTCAACGTCGCCAATCCCGGCTGGCGCGGCGCCTACGATCAGGACGGTGCCACGGCCGAAGCCTCACGCCGGGCGTTGATGGACCAGCTGATCGCCGACAAGATGATGGTGGCGGGCTTCCACTTCCCGTTCCCGGGCGTCGGCCAGATCGCCAAGGACGGCGCTGGCTATGCGCTGATGCTCAACAAAGCGTGAAGCCATGAGAAGGCGGGAATGGAGTGTCAGACCTCCGAGTCTGACACTCCACGAACCCGCCTCACAGGAGACGAACATGAGCAAAAAAACACTGATAGCGCTGGTTGCCGGCGCATCGATGCTGGTTGCATCAGGTGCCTTCGCCGTCGACAACGTCATCTCGAAGGATGCGCCTGATCTGGCCTCGGTGCGCGCGAAGGTGAAGGCGAAGGACTTCAAGGCGGCAATCGCCGAGCTGACGCCGTTGCTCGACACGCACCAGCACGCCGACGTCTACAATCTGATGGGCTTCAGTTTGCGCAAGTCGGGCGACGTCAAGCAAGCCGCCACGTTCTACGCGAAGGCGCTGGATTTCGACGCCAACCACAAGGGCGCGCTCGAGTACCAGGGTGAGATGTTCGTCGAACTCGGCCAGATCGACAAGGCGAAGGTCAATCTCGCCAAACTTGTCACGCTCTGTCCGTCCGGCTGCGAGGAGCGCGAGGATCTGGAAAAGGCGATTGCGGTGGCACCCACGCAAACGAAGACCAACTGAGATGAACAGCTGGATCCAAGAACGCAGGATCGAGCCTGCAGCATTGGTGGTGGGCCGGCTGTTGCTGGCCACCATCTTCCTGCACGAAGGCATCGCCAAGCTCAGCAACTATGCCGGCGCGGTCGCCTATGCCAAAGCCTTCGGAGTGCCTGCAGAACTGCTGCCGGTAGCGATCGCGGCGGAGCTTGGCTGCGGCCTTCTCGTTGCGCTCGGTCTCTATGCGCGGGCGGCAGCGCTGGTGCTGGCAAGCTTCTGCCTGTTCACGGCGGCCGTGTTCCACAGCACGTTCGGTGATCGCAACCAGCTGCTGCATTTCGAGAAAAATCTTGCCATCGCCGGCGGCCTGTTGGTGCTCGCGGTGCGCGGGCCGGGGCGCTACGTGCTGTCGCGCAAAACTTTGCAACGCGAGACGTAGGAACGATGCCGGCAGCAATCCCGGCACGTATTATTTACTACCGGGAATGCCGCTCTTTTTGGATTCGGACGGTTGCGCGGTGACCGGCACGACCGTGATGTTGCGCGCGGACACGAGTTCAGCCGTATCCAATCGGCAGTCCTTGTCCCTGTCCGCCAGGGTGAACGCCGGGTTTGGCTTTGCCTGCATTTCGGCGAGCGACAGCTTGCCGTCCTTGTTGCTGTCCCAGAAGTCGAAATTCGCCGAGTCGAACATGCGGTCGGTCAACGAGAAGTTCGCGAACTCCTCGCGTGTCAGCACGCCGTCACGATTGGCGTCGGCGGCGGTGAACAGGCTCGCGAGATAGCTCTTCCATTCGTCACAGGTGACGATGCCATCTTTATTGAGATCCCAGCTGGCGGAGCCCGCCAGGAAGGCCGACTCGACCGAGGACAGGCCATTGGCCGAGCAGCCGGTCAGGATCGACAGGACGAACAGAGAAGCGAGTGGCCGAAAGCGGCAGGTATGGGGCATGGACGCGTCGGCTTTCCTGCGGTGCGGGTCTCGGACCGGCTCTGGGCCGGATGGGCAACGTCGTTTCGAGCATGATCGTATGCGGTGCGGCTGATCAATGCCGTCGATGCCGCAGCATGTGCGCGGCATCCTGGCATTGTTGAGGCCGGTCCCCGTCCCGACGGCGTGCGGACAGACGATATCCACAGGCGCCGCATCGACAGTTGTGTCGCTACTTCGCCTTGTTCGCGTTCATCGCGCGCAGCCGCGCCGCGACCTCCGCCGTGATCTTGCCGGCCTTTTCCAGCTCGCCGATCACCTCGGCCTGATGCTGGCCGAGACGGGCGCCGGGATAACGGATGCGGCCGGGCGTGCGCGACATGCGCGGGAACACGTTCTGCATCTTGATCGCACCCAACTCCGGATCGGGCACGCTCGTCACACTTTCGCGCGCCAGATATTGCGGGTCCTCCAGGATCTGCGAGGCGTCGTAGATCGGACCGATCGCCGCCTCGACCTTCTCGAAGGCATCAAGCACCTCGCGCAATGTGCGGGCGCCGATCCAGGTGGCGACCATGCCGTCGACCTCCTCGACGCGCTTCACGCGCTCGGTGTTGGTGGCATAGCGCGGGTCGTCGGCCGTGCCCTCGCCGCCGCAGAGGTTCAAGACGCGCCGCGCGATCGAGGGCGAGGCGGTCGAGAGGGCCACCCAACGGCCGTCCTTGGTCTTGTAGGCGTTGCGCGGCACGTTGTTCGAGGACCGGTTGCCGGTGCGATTCTGGATGACGCCGAGCTGGTCGTAACTGGAGACCTGCGCGCCGAGGCATGCGAACAGCGGCTCGTAGAGGGCAAGATCGATGAACTGGCCTTTGCCGGAGCCCTGCACGTCGCGCTCGTAGATTGCGAACATGATGGCGAAGACGCCGTGATAGGCGGCAATCCCGTCCGCAAGGCCGAACGGGGGCAATGTCGGCGGGCCGTCGGTCTGGCCGGTGATGTGGGCAAAGCCCGAGAAGGCCTCCGCCACCGTGCCGTAGCCCGGCCGGAAACGGTAAGGCCCGGTCTGGCCGAAACCCGTTACGCGCAGCATGACGAGGCGCGGGTTCAGCTTCGAGAGCACGTCCCAGCCGAGGCCCCACTTCTCGAGCGTGCCGGTGCGGAAGTTCTCGACCACCACGTCGGCGGTCTCGACGAGCGCCAGGAACGCTGCTTTGCCGGCCTCGTCATGCAGATCCAGCGTGATCGCACGCTTGTTGCGATTGGTGACTTTCCACCACACACCGTGGCCGTTCTTGGCATGGCCCATCTTGCGCAGCGCATCGCCTTCGGGGTGCTCGATCTTGACGACGTCGGCGCCGAAATCAGCGAGCACCATCGCTGATATCGGCCCCGCCAGCACGGTCGAGCAATCGATGACCTTGAGTCCGGCGAGCGGTCCGTGTTTCTCAGTGTCGTGCTTCATCGCAGCCGTGCCCCTGTGCTCATTGCCGTGTGCGTGGAGATGTCGGGCGCACGTTGGAACAAAGGGCGGGGCCATGCAACGGGGTTTGCGGCACGGGGTGGCGGCGGGTGGCTTGCTCTGGGATGGGTTCCGAACTCCGGTTGTGAGGGTAGGGCTGTCGTGGCACGATCCTCGGCAAGACGGTGAGATTTGACGCTTCCTGGAGCGGTGGGGGGGCACTTGACATCAGAAAGTGGCGCACTTCATGTTGCCGCAATTAGTCGTGGGACCTGCGTGTCCAGGAACTTGCAGAGAGTGCGAATGCCATGGCGAAATTTGTTTGCGGACTTGCCACTGTAGTCATGCTTGCAAACGGCTTCGTCACCGCTTCGGCGCAAGAGCCGCCGGCCCGCGTGACGATCCTGTCAGACGCTTTCGGTAAGGAGTCGACGCTGCAACGCAGTTGGGGCTTCGCTGCGCTCATCGAATACAATGGTAAGCGGATCCTTTTTGATACCGGCGGGCAGAAGAAGGCGTTCGTTCACAACACCAAGGCAATGAGCATCGACTTGAGGGCTCTCGACTTCGTAGTGCTCTCGCACCGACACGGGGATCACACGGCCGGCGTTGCACATTTGCTCGATGTCAACCCGAAAGTGAGGATCTTCGCACCTCTGGAGACGGGATCGTTCGGCTCGCCGGCGAGCGGGCCGGTGCTCATGTCGGTGCGCCGGACGGTCGAAGGTGCGCCCGTTGACCTGCTTTATTTCGGCAAGAGCCCACCCGAGCAGGTCGCAATTGATGCGCCGTGGCCGGATGCAAACATCACTCTCGTTGACAAGCCGATCGAAGTCTTGCCAGGCTTCTATTTGTTCAAGACGGTATCTGAGCAAAAGGGTACGCTTGAGCTGAATGAAGTCTCGATGGCGATTAAGACGCCTAAGGGGCTCGTCGTGGTGGTCGGCTGCTCACATCCTGGGATCGAGAAGATCCTCGCCGAGGCGACAAAAATAGACACGAAAATTTACACCGTTGTCGGCGGGTTACACCTTGTCGACAAGACCGATCAGCAAGTCACCGATGTGGTCAGCAACTTCCAAAGCAAGTGGAATCTGGAGCGCGTAGCGGCGGGACATTGCACCGGTCCGTTCGCCCAACTGGAGTTGCGCCGCGTATTCAAGGACCTTCACGATCATTCGGGCCTGGGTGCAGTCATCGACCTACCGCGTTGACGAATTCGAGCGTCACGTGGAGCGCGAGGAGGGGGCTCGATGACCGCCCTTGGCCCTCACCGTAATCCGCGCCAGCATCGCAAACCCGACGCGTTGTATCCGTACGCGAGCCACAGGTTCTGGCGGAAGCTGCGCATGG
>JANLQP010000213.1:0-3336 GCA_031367895.1 Hyphomicrobiales bacterium | reverse complement strand
GACAAGTTCGCCATCGTCGGCGTCGGCGAAACCGCGTACCTGCGCGGCGGCGGGCGCACCACGCGCGCCATGGCAACGACAGCAATTGCCAACGCCATGGCGGACGCCGGACTTGGGCTTGGCGACGTCGACGGAATGCTCTCTTACTCGGGCGGCGACTCGACGCCGTCGACCTTCATCGCTGGCGATCTCGGCATCCGCCTCAACTTCTACATGGACGTGTTCGGCGGCGGCTCCTCGATCGAGGCGCTGTGCGGCATCGCCATGGGCGTCATCGAAGCCGGGATGTGCAAGACGGTCGCGATTTTCCGCTCCATGAATGGTTTCAGCCAGGTGCGGATCGGCGGCACCGGTGCGCGCTCTGCGGTTCCCGTTAAGGGCGACGAGATCCACTCGCGCGGTTACGGCTGGCAGAGCGCGGGTCAGATGTTCGCGCCGACCTTCATGCGCCACATGTACGACTACGGCACCACCCCGGCGCAGGTGGCGATGGTGAAGGTCGTGCATTCCGAGCACGCCTCGAACAACCCGAAAGCGTTCTACAAGAAGCGCTACACGGTCGACGAAGTGCTGTCCTCGCGCATCATCTGCAAGCCGCTGCATTTGCTCGATTGCTGCGTCGAGACCGACAACGCGACCTGCATCATCATCACGCGGGCAGCGCATGCACGCGACTTGAAGAAGCGGCCGGCGTTGATCCGCTCCGTGGTCGGGCGGTGCTGCAAGCCGCGCATCGACATGCATTACCAGCACGGTCCGATCTCCACCGTCGCCGGCCACTACGGCAAGAACATCCTGTGGCCGAACGCCGGGCTCGGGCCCGAGGACGTCGACGTCACCGGCTCCTACGATGCCTTCACGTTCACGACCATGCTGCAGCTGGAAGACTACGGCTTCTGCAAGAAGGGCGAGGGCGGTGCCTACGTTTCCGACGGCTCGACGCGCCTCGGCGGCAAACGGCCGAACAACACGTCGGGAGGCCATCTCTGCGAGGGCTACACGCACGGCATGAACATGGTCATCGAGAACGTGCGGCAACTGCGCGGTGAAATCGACGACAGCTGCCCGATCGGTGCCGACGGCAAGCGGCAGCACACGTACGACTACCGCGAGGGCGGCTGCCGGCAGGTCAAGGACGTCGAGGTGACCGCCAATCTCGGCTGGGCAATGCCCGGCACCGGCTCGGCAATGGTGATGGTAAAGGGGTGATGGCCATGGCAACGGGAACAGCTAAAGGACTGGCCGGCACGCACAACGGCATGAACCTCACCGTCGACGATCTCGACATCGAGAACGTCGCGTTCTTCAACTGGTGCGCCAAGGGCGACTTCCGCCTGCAGCGCTGCAAGGAGAACGGCCTTTTGCGCTATCCGCCGACGACGCGCTGCCCGTTTTCAGGGAGCCCCAATTCCGAATGGGTGTCGGTGGAGCCGAAGGGCGTCGTGCATTCGTACAACGAGGTGCATCACGCCATCCAGCCGGCGTTCAAGGGCAAAACGCCGTACATGCTGCTGTTGGTCGAACTCGATACGCAGCGCGGCAAACCGACGGAGCACGACGGCATCCGCGTCGCCGGCAACCTCGTCACGCCCGATGGCGCGTTCGCCGCCCCCGATCTCGTCAAGCGCGTCGGCATCGGCAGCCGCATGCGCATGGTGTTCGCCCCGGTGGGTGACGGTTTCGCGCTGCCGATGTGGACGCTCGACGAGAGCGCGCCACAGCCGGCAAAGCCGTGGCGGTATCCGCAGGAGTGACTTGCAGGGTGCAAATAGGCGCTCTGCACTTGGCGCCGCATGGCACCGTTGAGCGCTCGATTAGACGCTCAATCGGCGCAATACGCCGCGAGTGCAGTGCGCGGCTATTGCGCCCTACGGTCCTTACGCCCGCCCCTCGATCTCGCGCACGGCTGCAGCGTCACGCGCCGAGAGATCCGGGAACGCCGGATCGGCGCCGACATCCATCGTGTAGCGCCACGAGCGCGCGCACTTGGTGCCGGCTGCACGTTTCGGCTCGACGCCGACGCCCGCGATTTCAGGCATCGTGAAGGCGCCGGCCGGCACGTCGTCGATCGTCCAGGCGATGCCGGACGTGATGCACACCTCCGCGAGATCGACGCCATCGATTGCCTCGGCCAACGCCTTGTCGGCGAGATACACCAGCGGCGCCGCCTCGAGACTCGAGCCGATCTTCTTGGCCGCCCGCTCGATCTCCAGCGCGCCCGTCACCACGGAACGAACCTTGCGTACCTTCTCCCACTTGGCGGAGAGCGCATCGTCGCGCCAGTCCGCCGGGATCGTCGGGAACAGCTCCAGATGCACGGAACGGTTGTCGTCGTCACCGTAACGCGCCAGCCAGCATTCCTCCGCCGTGAACACCATGATCGGCGCCAGCCAAACCGTCACGCACCGGAAGATGTGCTCGACGCATTGCAACGCCCCGCGGCGTTTCAGGCTCGACGGTGCTTCGCAGTAGAGCGCATCCTTGCGGATGTCGAAATAGAACGCGGACAGCTCCGTGTTCATGAACTGCGAGAGCGCAGAGACCACGCGCTTGTAGTCGTACTCGGCGTAGGCCTTCTTGACGATGACATCCAGCTCGGCGAGCCGGTGCAGCATCAGGCGTTCGAGTTCCGGATAAGTCGTCACGTCGCTTCCGGCCGGCTCGCCGCGAGGGGATTGGGATGCGACAACTGGAAAATGCGCCAGCGTCCCGAGCATCCAGCGCAACGTGTTGCGGATCTTGCGATAGGCATCGCTGAAGCTGTCGACGATGTTTTTGCCGATGCGCACGTCGTCGGAATAGTCGGACGCGGCCACCCACAAGCGCAGGATGTCGGCGCCCGACTTGGAGATCACCTCCTGAGGTGCTGTAACGTTGCCGACCGACTTCGACATCTTCTGCCCCTTCTCGTCGAGGCAGAAGCCGTGCGTCAGCACCACGTCGAAGGGCGCGTGCCCACGCGTGCCGGAGGATTCGATCAGCGAGGAGTGGAACCAGCCGCGATGCTGGTCCGAACCCTCGAGATACATGACGCGGTCCTGGCCACCATCGACGACGCGCTTGATACCGCAGAGCCCTGGGAAATGCGGGTCGTTGATGACGTAGCTGTGCGTTGAGCCTGAATCGAACCACACGTCCAGCACGTCGTTGACCTTCTCGTAGTCGGCCGGATTGTGCTCGGGCGCCAGGAACCGCGCGCCGTCGGCGTCGGCGAACCAGGCGTCGGCACCCTCGGTGAACATGGCGTCGTAGATGCGCTGGTTGACCTTCGCGTCGACCAGCACCTCGTTGGTGCCTTTGCGCACGAACACGGCGATCGGCACGCCCCACGCGCGC
>JANLQP010000072.1:0-22802 GCA_031367895.1 Hyphomicrobiales bacterium | reverse complement strand
CGACGACGCCGTTGCCGATTACCGGCTGGCGCTGCGCTTCGATCCGGATCACCCGGAGGTCAAGCACGAGCTGACACGCCTCGGCGTGCTCTCGGGGAAGGGCGCGGGCAAGTAGGCAGGCGATGACATGGCGCGCCGCCTGATGCTAGTCTGACGCCATGAACAAACGGATCACCGCGATAGCCGACGAAGCCGAAAGGCTGCCTGCCGCCGACCGCATACGATTGGTCGAACGGCTGCTTGCGACGCTCGTTACCCCCGATCCTTCGATCGATCGATCGGGCCTGGGCAGCGGAAGCCGAGCGGCGCCTCGAAGCCTACGAACGTGGAGAAACAACCGCTCGGGATGCGAGGAATGTTTTGGCCAAGCATCTTAAGACCGAGGCACAAGAACGCCTGGACGAAATCTAGCTCTAAGCGTCCCGCGAGGATGCCACGACGCAAAGCCCGCGCAATTTCCCGCGCGGGCTTCGTTTTCTCTTGGCGTCAGACGACGGTTCAGGCTTTCTTGACCAGCCCCGCGTCCTTCATTGCCTTCAGCACCTTTGGCGGTGACAGCGGCAACTCGAACATACGCACGCCGGTCGCGCGGCGGGCGGCCGAGTTTATGGCTGCCATCGGCGGGATGATCGGCGTCTCACCGATGCCACGCACACCGTAGGGGTGACGCGGGTTCGGCACTTCGACGATGATCGTGTCCAGCATCGGCAGGTCCGAGGCCACGGGGATGCGGTAGTCGAGGAAGCCCGCGTTCTGCAGCTTGCCGTCCGCGCCGTAGATGTACTCCTCGTTCAACGCCCAGCCGATGCCCTGCGCCGCGCCGCCCTGGAACTGGCCTTCGACGTAGGCCGGGTGAATCGCCCTGCCGGCGTCCTGGATCACGGTGTAGCGCGTGATCGTCAGCTTGCCGGTCTCGGGATCGATCTCGGTGTCGGCAATGTGCACACCGAAGCTCGGCGCAGCACCCTGCGCCGAGATGGCACCGACGCCGACGAGCGAACCGCCCGGTTTGCCGGCGACCTTGGCGATATCAGCCAGCGTCATCGGCTTATGCTTGCCCGCGTTGTCACCAGCGGGACGGAACTGGCCGTCCTCGAAGCTGACAGCGTCTTCCGGGATCTCCCAGAGCTTGGCGGCACGGCCGCAGGCCTGCTTGATGATCGAGCGGGCCGCCTCGACCGTCGCCATGCCGCTCGAGAACGTCGAGCGGCTGCCGCCGGTGAGGAAGTTGTAGCCGAGCGAGGCGGTGTCGGCGATGATCGGACGGACCTTTTCGTAGGGCACCTTCAGCTCCTCGGCCGCCATCATGGCGAGCGAAGCGCGCAGCCCACCGATATCAGGCGTACCGGCCATCAACGTGACGGTGCCGTCTTCGTTGAGCTGCAGGTTGACCGTCGTCTCGCCGCCGATGTTGAACCAGAAGCCGGCAGCGACGCCGCGGCCCTGGTTCTTGCCCAACGGCGCCTTCCAGTGCGGGCTGTTCTTTGCGGCTTCCAGGCACTGGATCAGACCGACGGGGCCGAACTTCGGCCCGTAGGCTGCCTTGGTGCCTTCCTTGGCGGCGTTCATCAGGCGCAACTCGATCGGATCGATGTTGAGCTTTTCGGCGATCTCGTCGACGACGCTCTCGACGGCGTACTCCGAGATCGGACCGCCGGGGGCGCGGTAGGCTGCGACCTTTGGACGGTTCGACAGGATGTCGTAACCGACGACCTTGACATGCTCGAGGTCATAGGGTGCGAACGCGCACATACAGGCGGGCTGCACGGGGCTGCCCTGGAAGCAACCGGCCTGAAACTTCAAGATGCCCTCGGCGGCAACGATCTTGCCGTCCTTCTTGGCACCCATCTTGATCCAGACGGTGGCACCCGACGTCGGGCCGGAGGCGCGGAACACCTCCTCGCGGCTCATGACCATCTTCACGGGTCGGAGCGACTTCTTCGACAGCGCCAGCGCCACCGGTTCGCAATAGACGACGGTCTTGCCGCCGAAACCGCCACCGATCTCCGACGACGTGACGCGAAGCTTGGTGATGTCCCAGCCGAGCAGGCGGGCGCAGTGTGCACGCGCGATCCAGTGACCCTGGGTCGTTGTCCACAGCTCCGCCGTACCGTCTTCCGAAACGCTGGCGATGCAGGCATGCGGCTCGATGTAGCCCTGGTGCACCGGCTTCGTCTTGAACTCGCGTTCGACGATGATGTCGGCGTCCTTGAAGCCCTTCGAGACATCACCGAGCGTGAATTCCACGCGCTTGGCGACATTCGACGGTTTCGTCGGCGGCGGCGTGACGCCCGCCGTGATCATGCCGTCCTCGACAATCGGCGCGTCGGGCTTCATCGCCTCGACCTCGTCGATCACGTGCGGCAGGATTTCGTAGTCGACCTTGATCAGCTTCATCGCTGCCCGGGCGATCGCATCCGACGTTGCAGCAACGGCTGCAACCGGATGGCCCTCGAACAGCACCTTCTCGCGCGCCATGACGTTGCGCAAGACATCGCGATAGTTGACCAGCATTTCACCGGCGGGAACGAACTCCGACGCCTGATCCTTGAAGTCCATGCCTGTCACGACGGCCTTGACGCCCGGGAGCGCCACGGCCTTCGATATGTCGATCGACTTGATCCGGGCGTGCGGGTGCGGCGAGCGCAACACGCGGCCGGTCAGCTGGCCGGCGATCTTGTGGTCAGCGCCATACTTGGCGCGGCCAGTTACCTTGTCGGCTCCATCAGGACGAATGGGACGCGTGCCGACCACATCGAACTTAGGCCCTTTTACGCGCTCTTGCATGTATCAGGCTCCTTTTCGCATCTCGGAGGCGGCATCCATTACGGCGCGGATGATCTTGTCGTAGCCCGTGCACCGGCAGAGGTTGCCGGCGAGCCAATAGCGAACCTCGATTTCGGTCGGGTTCGGGTTCTTGGCGAGCAGCGCCTTCGAGGCGATCAGCACGCCCGGCGTGCAGATGCCGCACTGCAGCGCTGCGTGCTCCAGGAACTTCTGCTGCAGGATGTGCAGCTTCTCGCCCTGGGCCATGCCCTCGATCGTCTCGATCTTCATGCCGTTCGCCTCGACGCCGAGGACGAGGCACGAGCAGACGAGACGGCCATCGACCATGACGCTGCAGGCGCCGCAGTCACCCGACGAGCAGCCTTCCTTGGCGCCCGTGAGGTTCAGCTCGTCACGCAGGCAGTCGAGCAGGGTCTGGTCGGTCTCGCAAAGAAACTCGACCGGGTCGTTGTTGACCGTTGCAGAAACGTGATGCTTTGCCATTGTTACTTCTTCCTCGCCCGCTCGAGAGCAATGAGTGCTGTTCTTCTGGCGAGCACGCCCGCCACGTCGATCCTGAATTCCTTCGTGCCGCGCTTGTCGTCGATCGGGCTGCAGGCCGCGCGGGCTGCGGCCTCGAGCTTCGCCAGTGCGGCGTCGTCGACCTTGGTACCAACCAACGCCTTGGCGTCGACAAGCAGCGGACGGGCCGCGACGGCGCCGAGGCTCATCCGGGCTGCCGTGCAGGTGCCCGCCCCGTCGAGCGTCAGACTGACGCCGCATCCGACCACGGCGATGTCCATTTCGGTGCGCGGAATGAAGCGCAGGTACGCGTCCGACGCATGCGTACGTGGCGGCAGCAGGAACGAGGCGATGATCTCGCCCTTCTGCAGTGCCAGCTTGCGCGGCGCCAGCATGACGTCTTCGACTTTGATGTCGCGGCGGCCATTGGGGCCGACGACGGTC
Source organism: Hyphomicrobiales bacterium (assembly GCA_031367895.1). GTDB lineage: Bacteria > Pseudomonadota > Alphaproteobacteria > Rhizobiales > Hyphomicrobiaceae. The sequence continues at coordinate 19,070 of JANLQP010000072.1, read as the reverse complement.
GCGATAGCACCAGCGGCAATCAGCGCCGGAACGCTGTCAGCAGCGGGCGAGCCGTTGCAGAGATTGCCGCCCATGGTGGCGCGGCCCTGCACCTGCGTCGAGCCAATCAGGTTCGCCGCTTCGACGACGCCGGGCCAGATGCTCTTGAGCTTCGCATGCTCCTTGAGTTCGGCGCCCGTGACGGCCGCACCAATACGGAAACCACCGGCCTCTTCCTTGATCGTGCGCGTCTCGGCGATGCGCTTGATGTCGACGATGAGGGCAGGCGACAGAACTTCGGCGCGCATCTGGACCAGAAGGTCCGTGCCACCGGCGAGAATTCGTGCGTTTTCTGACGACGCCAGCAGCTTTGCGGCCGCCTCCAGCGTGTCGGGAGACTGGTATTGCATGCGTAGTTGCCTCTTGCGTGGTTCGCCTGAGTTATCTGATTGCGGGTGAGTACGGCCAAGCTTTGCATATCGCAACCGCCGCTCGCAAGCCTTCTTCCCAGCCTTCTTCCCGTGCCAGCCTCCTGGGCCTGCCTGCTCGGGTGAGCCCAGCGGTTACGCAGCTCGCCCGCCAAAAGCCGGCAAATCCGGGAAAAACACTGCCAAGGGGCCGATCTGGGAAGCCGAATCGCAACAGTTTCCGGCGAAGCTGGTTTGCGTTTCGAGCACATCAACGGACGCGCGGCCGTCTTCGACCCAGCCGATCGGTAGCGAGCATCGTGAACAGACGCGGTATGTCTGTGTCCTGACGCATATTAACCAACTGGTAGCCTTGCCATGTGATCGTCGCCATTGGATAGCGCCGTGCAGGGTTATCCCAATGTGCCTGTTCACAAAGCTGCCCGCAGACTCGTCTGTCGGGATGTGGTGGGCCGGGCAACGCCAGGCTGCACAGCCAAGGGGCAGCTTTGAAAAAAACGGCAGTCATCGGTGCGGGACTTGCGGGCTTGGCCTGTGCTCGCGTCATGCGCCGGGCAGGCTGCTTCGTCGAGATTTTCGAGCAGGACCGCATCATCGGCGGCCGCGTCGCGACGACCCGCCTCGGCCTCACGCCGTTCGATCACGGCGCACAGTACATCACCGCACGGTCGCAGGGCTTCAAGACGTACATCGAAGAGCTGGTGAGTTCGTCCTACGCAAAGCGCTGGTCGCCGAAGAATGTCGATGGCGATGACGCCCTCCAGATGATGCCGTGGTTCGTCGGCACGCCGGGCATGAGCTCGCTGGTCCGGCCGTTGGCTGAAGGCGTCCGCATCCACACCGAGCGGCGCGTGCATTCGCTGAACCGCAGCGAAAAGGGCTGGTATCTCTGGTTCGAGGACGAGACCTTTGCCGGGCCGTTCCATGCGGTCGCGATCGCCATCCCAGCGCCCGAAGCCAAGTTGCTGGTCGGACGCATGGAGGAGTTGGCGCAACCTCTCGAGCGGGTCCGCATTTCACCATGCTGGGCAGTCCTCGTGCGCACCGAGGATCGCGTGTTGCCGCAGCAAGACGTTTATTCGGACATGAACGAGGTCGTGCGCTGGGTTGCCCGCAACAACGGCAAGCCTTCCCGCCCGGTTCGCGGCGATCATGTTGTTATCCACGCGTCTCCGGCCTGGAGCCGCGAGACCGAGGAAGTCGAGCCCGAGGTGGTCGCGTCCGAGCTTTGGAACGAGGTCTGCAACAACCTGAGCCTGCCGCCGACGCGGCCAGCACAGCTTTCAGCACACCTGTGGAAGAACGGGCTCGTCGACCAGTCGCTCGGCGAAACGTTCCTGTTTTCATCCAAGCACATGGTCGGCCTTGCTGGCGATTGGTGCCTCGGCCGCATGGCGGAGCACGCCTACGAAAGCGGCACCCGCCTCGGCAAGACGATCGTCGAAAGCCTGAGCTGACCGGCAATGACCGGCGGCATCGGTGGACGGCACCCGCCTGAAGCGATCGCCGGCATAGTAGTGCCGGCATAGTAGTGGTGGAGTGCAAGAGGCGGGTGAAGCCGCCCATGAGTCTCGCCCGCCTGACCGAATTCGTCACATTGCTGCAAACGTGTCCAATCGCTCACGAGCTTTGGATCGTCGAGCCAGGCCATGTCACGCTGCGAGCGCAAATAGCCTGCTTTATGGAAATACCACAGGCACCCGACGGACCCGCACCCGTTGTGGATCGTGTATCGGCTGATCGCATGCGCGTATCCACCCGGCCCTCCACGTGACTCCCTCCGGCCCATCTGCCATAAGTCCGCCGACCAATCCCGAGCGCTGCGGTCTTGATTTCCGCAGGCCGCTCTCGCACCCATGAAACACCCATAAAACCCGCAAGGAAGGTTCGCGTATGGCCGTCACGAAAGAGCAGGTTCAAGCCGCGCTCACCCGCATCAAGGGGCCGGATATGACGAGCAACATCGTCGATCTCGGGCTCGTGTCGGAAATCCTGATCAAGGAGCAGCGCGTCTATTTCTCGATCACGGTTCCGGCAGCGCGGGCCGAGGAACTGGAGCCGTTGCGGCAGGCAGCGGAGAAGGTGGTGCGCGATATCCCCGGTGTCGGCGGCGTGACGGCTGTGCTCACCGCCGAAGCGAGCCGGGCCGGTGGTGCGCGGCCGGCAACTGGACAGGCGCCCGAAAGCCCGCGCGTCCAGGCGGCGCGCGCTCGTGGCGGCGCTGGTGGCGATGCCGGTCACGCGCATGGCCACGCCCATGCTCACGCGCACGGTGCCGGCCACACGCATCCAGCACCCCAAGGTGGCGCCGCCAAACAGCCGGCAGGCGTGCCCGGCGTCAAGCATCTGATCGCGGTTGCGTCCGGCAAGGGCGGCGTCGGCAAATCGACCACCGCCGTCAATCTGGCGCTGGGTTTCCAGGCGATCGGCCTCAAGGCCGGCATTCTCGATGCCGACATCTACGGCCCCTCGCAGCCGCGCCTGCTCGGCCTCAAAGGCCGGCCGCAGGTCGGCGCTGGCAACAAGTTGGAGCCGATGCTCGGCTACGGCCTCAAAGTCATGTCGATGGGCTTCATGGTGGACGAGGGCACGCCGGTGATCTGGCGCGGGCCGATGGTCGTGCAAGCCCTGACGCAAATGCTGCGCGAGGTCGCCTGGGGTGATCTCGATGTGCTGGTGATCGACATGCCGCCCGGCACCGGCGACGTGCAATTGACGATGGCCCAGCAGGTGCCGCTGTCAGGTGCGATCATCGTCTCGACGCCGCAGGATCTGGCGCTGATCGATGCCCGCAAGGGCCTCAATATGTTCAAGAAGACCGACATCCCCGTCATCGGCATCATCGAGAATATGAGCTATTTCATCTGCTCGAAATGTGGCGAGCGGCACGAGATCTTCGGCCACGGCGGCGCCAAGGCTGAGGCTGAGTCTCTCGGCGTGCCGTTCCTTGGCGGCGTGCCGCTGCACGTCGATATCCGCACCACCTCCGACAGCGGCAAGCCGATCACGGCGACCGAGCCGCAGAGCCTGCATGCGCAGATTTACCGCGAACTCGCCGCCAAGGCCTGGGCCGAGCTCGAGATCGCGCAAGGCCACCGCGTCCAGGCGCCGAAGCTGGAGCCCGTTTCGGGCGGTGCCTCGCTCCGCATCACGCCTGAAGGCAAGGCGGCGTTCGAGTTGACCGCCGAGATGCTGCGCGTCATGAGCCCGTCGGCCGAGGTACAGGGCCATTCGGCGGAACAGCGTGTCACGGTCGGCCGGAAGAAGGACGTCAAGATCAAGGATCTCAAACCCGTCGGCAATTACGCAGTCAAGATCGGCTTCGACGACGGCCACGATACCGGCCTGTTCACGTGGGGCTATCTGGAGCTGCTCCACAATGAAAAGGCCACACGCTGGGCCGGCTACCTGAAGGAGCTGGAACAGAAAGGCTTGAGCCGCGGCTGACAGGATGGGATGATCTCGCCTATTAAACTTTGTTGGCTAGATTTGGGGGGCATGGATCTGGAGCGATCGGGCGTGCCATGCTCAATGACATCCTGCTGTTCGTTGCCATCGGCTTTGCTGCGCAGATGGTCGATGGCGCGTTGGGCATGGCCTATGGCCTCACCGCGACCTCGGTCCTGCTGAGCTTCGGCACGGCGCCGGCCGTCGCCAGTGCCAGTGTACATGCGGCCGAAGTGTTCACGACGGCTGCCTCCGGCTACGCGCATTGGCGGCTCGGCAACGTCGACCGCGCCATGCTCTGGCGGTTGGCCTTGCCCGGCATGCTTGGCGGCGCATGCGGCGCCTGGGTGCTGGCCACATTTCCGGGCGATAAACTCCGCCCGATCGTCGCCGCCTACCTTTTGTTCGCGGGTCTCGTCGTGCTGGCACGTGGGCTCAGCGCTAAACTGCCGCCGTGCGTCGAAGGCCGCACGCTGAAAGCCTGGTTCACACGGGTGCTGGGGCTGACGGGCGGTTGCCTCGACGCGGTTGGTGGCGGCGGCTGGGGCTCGCTGGTCACCTCGACATTGATCTGGTCGGGCATCACGCCGCGCATCGCCATCGGCACGGTCAACGCGGCTGAATTCTTCGTCACGACGGTGATCGCAACCACGTTCCTGGCCACAATCGGGCTCGACCTGTGGCCTGTGATCCTGGGCCTCGTGATCGGCGGCATCGTCGCGGCGCCGTTCGCCGCGCTCGCGGCACGCCATTTGCCGGACCGGCCGCTGATGATCATCGTTGGCGTGCTGATCGTGATCCTGAGCCTGCGCCAGATCCTGAAGTCGTTTGGGGCTTGATGCCGCGGAGCGCCAGCTGCCCGCTGCCTCTGCCTCGCCCGGTGGACTGAGCCGCCGCCCTCGCCTATAAGCCTTGGCCATGCGCCGCCACGAGGCCGACTGATGCCACGGGCCCAAGCCCAACCCCTGAGCCGTATCGAGACGTTGTGCGCCGAACATGATCTGCGCATGACTGGTCAACGGCGGATCATCGCCCGCATCCTGTCGGACGCCGAGGATCACCCCGACGTCGACGAGGTCTATCGCCGTGCGAACGCCGTCGACGCGCGCATTTCACTGTCCACTGTCTACCGCACACTCAGGCTATTCGAGCGCAAGGGCATCCTCGCACGGCACGATTTCGGTGCCGGCCGACGGCGCTACGAGCAGGCCCCGCGTGAGCATCACGACCATCTGATCGACATCGACAACGGCACGGTGATCGAATTCCGCAACGAGGCGATCGAGAAGCTGCAGGAGCGTGTCGCGCGCGATCTCGGCTTCAAGCTGGTCGGGCATCGCTTGCAGCTGTTTGGCGTGCCTTTGAAGCGTGGTGAATAGGCCAGCAAGTGGGCCGGGAATAGCTCTTGAGCGGCCAGCGCGCGTCCGAATTCCTCGAATCAAGCAAAATTGTGGATTGACGCTCGGGATGCTGCAGTGCACCATGGCGACGTTACCAGTGTCGTGAGTATAGTCGGCAAGAGCAAGAGTCGAGCCGCGTGGTAACGGACAGGCTGCCCATGATTGAGCTTCCCGAGACGATGCCGACACCGTCGCGACCCGTAGCGGCGGCGCCGGGTAAGGTGTACCTGAAGACGTTTGGCTGTCAGATGAACGTCTACGACAGCGAACGCATGTCGGAAATGCTGGCCGCTCAAGGTTTTACCGCCACTGACGAGCCGGCCGAGGCCGACCTTGTCATCCTCAATACGTGCCATATCCGGGAGAAGGCCGTCGAGAAGGTCTACTCGGACCTCGGCCGTATCCGCGACCTGAAGCACGACCGGCAGGCGGCCGGACTGGACATGGTCGTCGCGGTCGCAGGTTGCGTTGCGCAGGCCGAAGGCGCCGAAATCGCCCGCCGTGCGCCAACCGTCGACGTGGTGATCGGACCACAGAGCTATCACCGACTGCCGGACCTGATCGCCAAGGCAAGGGCTCAGGGGCGTGCCCAGGTTGAAACCACATTCCCTGACGATGACAAGTTCGGCCATCTCCCCGCCCGCGACAAAGGCTTGACCGGAAAACGGCGGGCCGCTGCCGCCTTCCTCACCGTGCAGGAAGGTTGCGACAAGTTCTGCACGTTCTGCGTGGTGCCCTACACGCGCGGCGCCGAGTACTCACGACCGGCGGACAAACTCGTCGAAGAGGCGCGCCGCCTTGTTACCGAAGGCGTGCGCGAGCTGACGTTGCTCGGCCAGAACGTCAACGCCTACAGCGGCAAGGCGCCGGATGGCGGCCGCTGGTCGCTGGCCCGCCTGATCCGGGCGCTGGCCGAGATCCCCGATCTCGAGCGGTTGCGCTACATGACCAGCCACCCACGCGACATGGCCGACGATCTCATCGCCGTGCACAGCGATTGCGCCAAGCTGATGCCGTTCCTGCACTTGCCGTTCCAATCGGGCGCCGATCGCATTCTGGCGACCATGAACCGCAAGCATACGGCGCAGGAGTACCGCGTGCTGGTCGATCGCATCCGGCAGGCGCGGCCCGATATCGCGCTCTCGACGGACGTCATCGTCGGCTTTCCCGGTGAAACCGAAGCGGAGTTCGAGGCCACGCTCGAGCTCGTTCGTGACGTCGGCTTCGCGCAGGCCTATTCGTTCAAGTACAGCGCCCGGCCGGGTACACCTGCATCAACGATTACCGGGCAAATTACCGAGACCGTGAAATCGGAGCGTCTGGGTCGCCTGCAGGAGCTGCTCGAGGGCCAGCAGCAAGCCTTCAACCAGGCCTGCATCGGCCGCACTTTTCCGGTGCTGTTCGAGCGCGCGGGCCGCAAGGAAGGTCAACTTGTCGGGCGCTCGCCGTATCTCCAGCTCGTCCACGCCGAGGCCACGCCGTTGTTGCTCGGGCGCATCATGCAGGTCGAAATCTCGGGGTCGGGGCAAAATAGCTTGGCCGGTGTCATAAAGGCGGCCTGAGCGGCTGGCTTAATGGAGCGTATGTTTCCGTGCTTTCACCCGGCCGGGAATGCTAGTGTGCAAGGGTAATGCAACGTCGAACAGCGACTCGTCGTCGTTTTGACAAACAGGTTGGAGACAACCAGGAGAGCCCTATTTGACAGGCGCCCGTGGACCGGCCGCGGTGGGATCGACCAAAGCGGACAAGGCAGACAGGGCAGACAGGCCCAAGCCAGACAAGATTAAGGACGGCGGATATAGACTGGTGGTTCCTTTCGAGGATAACCGGCTGCTGCCGCACCTGCTCGGCGAGTACGACTCGCATCTCGCCCTGATCGAGGAGAGGCTCGGCATCGATGCGCACGCGCACGGCAACATCGTCACGCTGACGGGGCCGCAGGATGGCTGCGAGATCGCGCGTGACGTACTGCAAACGCTTTACGACCGTGTCGGCAAGGGCGAGGGTATCGGCCCCGGAGACGTCGACGGGCTCATTCGGCATGCCCGTTCAGACCCAAAGCCGGCGGACGGCATGGCGCAGATCCGCACCCGGCGCCGCATCGTCACCGCACGCACCCCAATGCAAAGCGCGTACCTGCGCGCCCTTGAACGCCACGATCTCGTCTTCGGTGTTGGACCGGCGGGCACGGGCAAGACCTATCTCGCGGTCGCGTTCGCGGCTGCCTGTCTCGAACGTGGCATGGTCGAAAAAATCATCCTGTCGCGGCCGGCGGTCGAGGCGGGCGAGCGGCTCGGCTTCCTGCCGGGCGATATGCGCGAGAAAGTTGACCCCTATCTGCGGCCGCTGTACGACGCGCTTTACGATGTGCTGCCACCGGAAAAGGTCGAGAAGGATCTGGAAACCGGCATTATCGAGATCGCGCCGCTTGCCTTCATGCGCGGCCGGACGCTGGCGCGGGCCTGCGTGATCCTCGACGAGGCGCAGAACACGACGAGCATGCAGATGAAGATGTTCCTCACCCGGCTCGGTGAGGGCTCGAAGATGATGATCACGGGCGATCCCAGCCAGATCGACCTGCCGAAGGGGCAGGCGTCGGGGCTGGATGAAGCATCGCGGCTGCTTGCCGGCGTCAATGGCATCGAGGTCGTTCGCTTTACGGCCGGTGACGTCGTGCGCCGCGATCTCGTGGCGCGGATCGTCGAGGCCTACGAACGGGCGGATGCCGGCAGCGCAAGTGGGCGTGGCTAAGCCAAGTGAAACGTTAATGGACACATCCGGCGACAGACGCGAGCCCCCGTCAGATCCGGGGGCCGAGATCAGCGAGCCAGAGCCGCCGCTGCAACCAGACATCGTGCGCGATGCCGGGGATTGGACGCCGTTCGAGCCGCTCGAACCGACGATCGCGGCAGCCGTCGGCGCAATCGTCGCCCACGCGCCAGCGTCGCTGCCGATACCGGCCTCCGTCTGTATTGCACTATCGAACGACACTGCCGTTGCCGACCTCAACCGTGTTTGGCGCGCCAAGGACAAGCCGACCAACGTGCTTTCCTTCCCCGCGCCTGTGCCTCCCCCGGGTGTTGCCTCAGCCGAACCGCGCTTCCTCGGTGACGTCATACTCGCGGCTGAAACCGTTGTCCGCGAGGCCAACGAACTCGGGCTGGCCCCGGCGCATCATCTGCAACATCTCGTCGTGCACGGCATCCTGCATCTCATCGGCTTCGATCACGAAGACGAGCGGGAAGCAGTGGCGATGGAAGCGCTCGAGACCGAAATTCTGGCGTCGATCGGGGTTGCCGATCCCTACGCCGACCACCATTGAGAGGACCTGGATTACCCATGCGACATGACAGCGATGACGGACCCGAGCAGCCAAAAACTCCAGGCTCGGGTTGGCTGCGGGCGCTGCGTGCGCGGCTCGGCCTCTCGGGCCCGCCGACACTGCGCGATACCCTCGAAGAAGCGCTGAAGACCGAGGACGAAACCGCGTTCTCGACGGCCGAACGCGACATGCTGCTGCGCTTGCTGCGTTTTGGCGCGCTGCGTGTCGACGACGTCATGGTGCCGCGTGCCGACATCATCGCCATCGACGAGACGGCGCCGATCGAAGAATTGCTGCAGCGATTCCGCGAAGCCGGCGTTTCGCGTATTCCGCTCTATCGCGAGACGCTCGATGATCCGCGCGGCATGGTGCACATCAAGGACCTCATGCGGTTCCTGATGGGCGATGTGCGGCCGCGGGAAACGGCCGAAGGCCTCGGCAAGATCGATCTCAAGCGGGCCGACGTTTCGCGTCAGATCACGGGCGCGCGCCTGCGCCGCCCGATGCTCTACGTGCCGCCGTCGATGCCAGCGATGAATCTGCTGATCCGCATGCAGTCGACGCGCATCCACATGGCGCTGGTGGTCGACGAATACGGCGGCACGGACGGGCTCGTGACGATCGAGGATCTGGTTGAGCAGGTGGTCGGCGAGATCGAGGACGAGCATGACATTGCCGAGGCGGCCAACATCGTCGACGATCCGCGGCAGGGTTTGACCGCCCAGGCGCGCACGCCCGTCGCCGAGCTCGAGGTCAGGCTCGGCGTCAAGCTGCTCGACGAGGATGAGGTGGAGGAGATCGACACGCTCGGCGGCCTCGTCTTCTCGATCGTCGGCCGCGTACCCGCGCGAGGCGAAATCCTGCGCCATCGCACTGGAATTGAATTCGAGGTGCTGGAAGCTGATCCGCGGCGTGTGAAGAAGGTCAAGGTCCACCGCCCGCGCGAAGCGAAGACTTCGGCATCAATGCCGGCCAATGCAGCATCGGCTCCGGCGGTGACCGCTCCTGTATCGCCTGAGGCCGGGGTCGCGCGGCGGCCGGCGGCGGAATAGGCGCCACGAATGGTGTTGACGCGCAGGTGGCGCATTGGCGCTGCACTTCTGGTCGCGGTCCCTTCCGCTCTTGGTTTTGCGGCATGGGTGCTGCTCAGCCGACCGCAGCCGGCGTGGCTCGCTTCGCGCTGGCCGATCGATCTTGCCGATCCGGCCAACCGGCTGCTCGGCTGGCGTCTCGCCGCACTGAAGTCCAACCGCGACGCATGCCGGCAGGTCCTCAAGGCACCGAACGCTGTCGCAAGCGAGTTGACGGATACTGTGGTCGCGGACGGTTGCGGCTGGCGCAATGGCGTTCGCTTGAGCGCGGCCGGCGGCGCCCGCTTGCCGGTCGACAAGATTACCTGCGAAATGACGGCCGCGATGGCACTCTGGATCACGCACGAAGTGCAACCGGCGGCGCGGGCGATCTTCGGCGAGCCGGTTGCCAGTGTGCGGCATCGCGGCGGATATGCCTGCCGCAACATTCGCGGCAACTCGGCGCACGCGCACATCAAAAGCGAACACGCACGCGCCAACGCACTCGATATCGGCGCATTCGTGCTCGCCAGCGGTCGGCAGGTCGCGGTGCTCAAAAGTTGGGGCCGCGATGAGGCGGAAGGCCAGTTTCTCGCCCAGGTGCATCGGGGCGCCTGCCGTTATTTCCGGGTGGCGATCGGTCCGGCCTACAACGCCGCCCACCGCGATCATTTCCACTACGACCGCGGGCCTTACGCAGCATGCAGGTAGGGCAGTCCGCTGCTGGCGGGTACGGTTTGCCGAATTCGACCGATGCGTAACGTATTTTTAACTCTGATTTATTGCAGCATTTTAGATTGATTGCAGATTTACGGGTTTTGCAGACCTTGCAGATTAGAAATATGACTGACAAGGAATATTCACCCGCCGGATGCTTCATGGCTCTGCAAAGTCGCGCGTTTCTGTTCGAGGCGACCGGCCAGCAGTTGATCAATCTGCGGCTCAAGCGCTGACACCAACACGACGCCGCGACCTAACACGGCCGGCGAACCAATCATGGGGGCGGGAATATGGATTTGAATGGAATGGACAGGGGCCTGATCGGCCGGTTTCGCCGGAACGAGCGCGGCACCATCGCGCTGATCTTTGCACTCAGCGTCGTCTTTCTCATGGGCGTGGTCGGTCTTGCGATCGACGGCGCGCGTTCGTACCGGCTTTCGAGCCGGATCACGGCGATGCTCGATGCGGCGGCACTTGCTGCCGGTACGATGCTCGACGAAGCGGACTTTACCGACGCCGAGATTCACGCGCGTGCGCTCAGCTACTTCAACGTCAACTGGGCTCCTCAAGACGGTGTCGTGCTGTCGCCGCCGGCGACGACGATCGACCGTTTGAAATTTGAATTGAAGATCGGCGTCGATGCGCAGCTCAAGACCATGCTCGGTTCGGTGGTCGGCATCGACACGATCAACGTTAAGCGCGAGACTACGGTTATCTATCGCAACAAGAAAGTGGAGCTGGCGCTGGTGCTCGACACCACAGGCTCGATGTGTGACCCGTGCGACAAGATCGACTCTCTGAAAGTCGCGGCCAAAACCGTGATTGATTCACTGCTCGATGGGTCCCATCCCGCGAGCACGATGAAGATCGCCCTGGCGCCCTACGCTGCATCGCTGAATGCCGGCGCGTTGGCAGCATCGGTCACAGGGAATGCTAGTCCAGACGGCTGCGTCGTCGAGCGCAGCGGCTCCGACGCTTTCACCGATGTGATCGCGAGCGGCGGCAGGCTTCTCAATTCCATCACGACGGTTCCGGCAAACGGCAACTACTCGTGCCCGGTTGCGAGCGTCATGCCGCTCTCCGAGGATCGTGCACTGCTGCACAGCAAGATCGATGCACTTACCACTGGCGGCGGTACCGCCGGCCATATCGGCGCGGCCTGGGGCTGGTATCTGGTATCGCCGGAGTGGTCACCCCTGTTCTCGCGCGGCTCAAAACCCCGCAGTTATTCCGACACGAGTACGATCAAGGCCGTGCTGCTGATGACGGATGGCATTTTCAATACGAGTTATCTCACGGCAGGCAAGAACTCGGAGGACCGCACCGTGGTCGGCAGCGCGCCCTACCAGGCCTTGCGTCTCTGCGATGCGATGAAGGCAAAGGGCGTCACGGTTTATACGGTTGCATTCCAGGCGCCGCCCGGAGCCGAGGATCTGTTGCGTGATTGTGCAACGGACGGCGGTCACTTCTTCGCCGTCGCCGATCCGGCGGCGCTGAATATCGCCTTCACCGAGGTTGCGCGCCAGCTGACCGCATTGCGGCTCGCGCAATAATCGAACATCGGCGCCACGGTGCGCTGAATGCGAGGCCGGACGTCGTATTACGCTGCAATGGTCCAGCAACCGGAGTTCCGATGCCACGTTTCAGCCGCACTGCTTTCGTCGCCGGCATGGTCGTGACGTTGCTGCAGCCGGGCATTGCAGCTGCGCAAGCGCCGCAATGCGCAGGGCAGGACATCGCGACCGAACTCAAAGAGCGGCAGCCGGCCGAATGGGCACGGATCACGGAGACTGCCGATCGGACAGTCAATGCGCGTGCGATCTTCTGGCGGATCGAAGGTCCAAAGGGGCCGCCGAGCCATCTTTTCGGCACGATCCATCTGACCGACGACCGGATCAACGCCTTGCCGGTCGCGGTGCAGCTGGCACTCGGCGCGGCCAAAAAGGTCGCGCTCGAGATTGCGGATCTGTCGCCGCAGAGCCTCGGCGCGGCGATCGGCCGGGTGCAGAAGCTGTTGGTGTTCGGCGACGGCCGTTCGCTGGAAGTGCTGTTGTCGCCGGACGAACTCACTGTGGCACGCAGCGCCGTCGTCAAGTCGGGCATGCCTGGAGCTGCGATCGGCTCTCTGAAGCCGTGGGTCGTCAACATGATGTTGTCGCTCTCAGATTGCGAACGGCAGCGATCGGGGACCGGCCTCAAGCCGCTGGATCTACGGCTCGGCGACATCGCGAAACAGCGCGGCATTCCGCTGGTCGGGCTCGAAACGCTCGACGATCAGTTGCGGGCGATGGCAGCGGTGCCGGACGGCGATCAGTTGACGGTGCTGAAGGCTGGCCTCAAGCTCTACGCGCGCACCGACGACCTGATCGAGTCGATGGTTCGCCGTTATCTCGCGCGCGAGCTTGGCCACATCTGGCCGATGCAGGAAGCGCTCTGGCGCGAGGCGGGCTATCCACCGGCAGCGTTCGCGTCGTTCCAGCATGAGCTCGTGACCGTGCGCAATGTGCGCATGCGCGATGCCGCACTGCCGCTGCTTGCCGAAGGCGGCACGTTCATTGCCGTCGGCGCGCTGCATCTACCGGGCCAGAGCGGCCTCGTCGAGCTCATCCGCAATGCCGGTTACAAAGTGACACCGGGAGAATGATTGGCGGGCTGCAGCTAATGCAGCTACTGCTTGTCAGCATTGGCCGCCGTTTCGGTTTCAGCGCCCCTTGAACTTCGGCTGCCGTTTCTCGGCGAAGGCGAGGGCTGCTTCCTTGTGATCCTCGGTCTCGCGCAACTGCATCAGGTTTGCGCTTTCCATGTCGAGGCAATCGGCGAAGTTCATCTTCAGGGCGCGGTTGAGGTTGTCCTTGAGGAAGCGCTGCGCGATCCGCGGTCCCGACGCCAGACGCTTCGCAATCTCCATGGTCTTGGCCTCGAGTGTAGCCGCCGGAACGACCCAGTTGACGAGGCCGAGCTTCTGCGCTTCCGCCATGTCGATCCGGTCACCGAGCAGATAGAGTTCGCGGGCCTTCGCTGGGCCGACGAGCTGCGTCAGCAGGTAGGTGCCGCCATAATCGCCGGAGAGGCCGACCTTGACGAACGCAGAGCTCATCACGGCCGTGTCGGCGGCAATGCGCATGTCGCAGGCGAGCGCCATCGAGAAACCGGCGCCGGCGGCTGGCCCGGGCAATGCTGCGATCGTCGGCTTTGCCATCTCGTAAAGCCGTAACGAGGTGCGCCGATGCGATTGGCGCTGCCCTTCCATGCGCATCATGTGATCGATGGGCTTACCCGACGCGTGGTTGCCGGCCATATTCTTTACGTCGCCGCCAGCACAGAACGCACCACCCGCGCCGGTCAGCACGATACATCCGATGTCATTGTCGAGTTCGGCGGCGGCCAACTCGTCGCCGAGGCAGTCGAGCATCGCGGTCGTCAACGCGTTGCGGCGCTCGGGCCGATTGAACGTGAGCACCAGGACGCCGTCTTCGCGCCGCACCAACAGATCCATGTTCTCCGCCATCGGTTCGCTCCTGTCAGGCTTTGTTGTGTCGCGGCCAACCTATCAGGCCGCCCCACGCATACAACTCCGGCGATCTGCCTGCGAAGCGCATGCGAGCTGCGGTCATGACTTTCGATGCACCGTCAACTCGTGTTCTCTCTTCGTTCGCTGTTTCGCCGTATTCGCGGCTATAGTCGCGATTGTCATAGGGTCCCGTCTCGCGATTGCCGACTGAGAACTCGCCTCGCTTTCTGGTCGGGAATTGCGAGACGCCACACTAGCGTGTGCGGCGTGCTTAACTCGGCGTTAACCCCTGTCGGTTGACACTCTGTTAACCGAGAGTTGTCTCGGGTGAAGCGGCAGGAGTGCGCGTCGTGGATCCTATGCATCTGTGGGAAGTTGCGGAAAGTTGCGTTCAATGGGCATGCGTCGTCGCGCGAGCGGGTCTCTACCGGTCGATCGAGTCCTCCTTGGCGATTGCCTCGAGCGGCTCCGAGAACTCCCTGATGGATGCGCCGATCTCGTTTTCGCCGATCCTCCCTACAATCTTCAGCTCGACCGGGAGCTTCTACGTCCCAACAACACCGTTGTGGACGGTGTCGATGATGCCTGGGACAAATTCCTGAGCTTTGCGGACTACGATCGCTTCTGTCGCGCCTGGCTCGGCGAATGCCGCCGCATCCTGAAGCCGGATGGCGCGATCTGGGTGATCGGCTCCTATCACAACATCTTCCGCCTCGGCGTTGCCATCCAGGATCTCGGCTTCTGGCTGCAGAACGACGTCATCTGGCGCAAGGTCAACCCGATGCCGAACTTCCGCGGCAAGCGTTTCACCAATGCGCACGAAACACTGATCTGGGCCGGGCGCGATCGCAAATCGCGCGTCACGTTCAATTACGAAGCGATGAAGGCCGGCAACGACGACGTGCAAATGCGCTCGGACTGGCTGTTCCCGATCTGCTCGGGGCCAGAACGTCTGAAGGACGACGGCGGCCGCAAGGCGCATCCGACGCAGAAACCGGAGGCGCTGCTGCAGCGCATCCTGCTGGCGACGACGAAACCCGGCGACCTCGTGCTCGACCCGTTCTTCGGCACGGGCACCACGGGCGCGGTTGCCAAGAAGCTCGGCCGCCGCTTCATCGGCATCGAGCGCGACAAAGACTACGTCAAGGCCGCCGAAGAGCGAATCAACCGTATCGTGCCGCTGGGCAGCGATGTGCTCGAGACGCAGCCGTCGAGGCGGGCGGAGCCGCGCGTGCCGTTCGGTGCCATCATCGAACTCGGGATTCTAGAGGCAGGCGCCAAGCTCACCGACGAGCGTGGCCGGATCTGGGCTTCCGTGCGCGCCGACGGCACGCTGGCGCTGACAGGGGCGCCGGAAAACCAGCAAGGCTCGATCCATCGCCTGGGCGCGGTGGTGCAGGGCAAAGCCGCTTGTAATGGCTGGACATTCTGGCACTTCGAGGTCGAGGGGAAACTGAAGCCGATCGACGTTCTGCGTGCTGAGGCGCGTCGGCAACTCGGCCTTGGCGCTGTGACGCCAGCACTTCCGGGAAAGTAGGGCGGCGCGCGTTGCCACCGCCTCGGGTAGATCATCTCCTGTTGCAGCCTCGCCGCCGTCCGGATTTGCAACTGGGCGGCGATTGCCTGTGGATTGCGGGCGTAACTTTGCCCTTTCCACATTGCGGACGCGCCCGCTTCTCGACCCGTCCGGCCGAATCACGGCTCGCTCAACCCATGTCGCGTCGACGTCATGTCAGTGGCAAAGGAATGGGTGGGGGTATGCTGTCAATCAGTCGGACGAAGGTTCTCGCCGGTGTAGGTGTCATGCTCGGGGCGCTGGCGCTCGAGGGTTGCACGCGGCACGCGGTCGAGCCGACCGCCACGTACGGATCGATCAAGGACGATGCGCCGGGCTCGGTGCCAGTCCACAGAATAGCGACGCGTAGCGCGGGTGCGAGCCAGCCGGCGCAGCGCAGCGGGACGGAGCGCAGTTCCGGGTCTGGCGACCAGGCCGCACCAATGGCTGTGGCCTCGCGCCCCGCCCAGTCCGCAAATGGTGCTGCGTCGTCGCAAGGTGGCAGCGAAACGACGACGGCAGCAGCCGGCTCTGCATCGATGTCGTCGTCAACGACCGAGCCAGCTACCGAGAAGGCGAAGCCGGCAGGCGCCGATCGTGTCGCCGCGGCGCGTCAGCCGGCAGAAGCCATGCCGATCAGCACCGAACGGCTGCTGATCCTTGGCCGCCAATTGTTCCAGGCCGGCAAGGTGCAGGAGGCCCGCAAGCGGTTCATTGCGGCACTGAACGGCCTCTCGCCGGAAGCGACGCTGGAACTCGCGCGCACGTTCGACACGCATTACCTCTCGAAACTCGGGCTAGCGGACGGTGCGCCGGACATCCAGCGCGCGCTGCAGCTCTACAAGAGTGCCGTCGAGCGTGGGTCGGAGGCCGCGAAAGCCGATCTCGCCCGCGTCGAGGCGACGATCAATGCCGTGCCGAACGCGATACCGAAATAACGCGGCGCCTGATCGGACGTCCCAGAACGAGCACCAGGGCAGAAGGATGATCTCCATCTGCCCTTCTTCTTTTTCGGCCCGATGAACACATTCGACCAACGAGGCGGTTGCTCCCGGGCTTGGCCTGTCGATAATGGTGCCAAAGCAAAACGTCTCCTGGGAGGAGTGCCGCTATGACCGAAAAGATCTACAATGTGCCGGCCGAATGGTCCGCGCGCGCTTGGGTGGACGACCAGAAGTATCAGGCCATGTACAAGCGCTCGGTCGAGGACCCGAACGGGTTCTGGGGCGAGATGGGCCGCCGCGTCGACTGGATGAAACCTTATACGAAGGTGAAGAACACCTCCTACGATCCGGCGAACGTCTCGATCAAATGGTACGAGGACGGCACGCTGAACGTTTCGGCCAACTGCATCGACCGGCATCTGAAGGCGCGGCGCAACCAGGTCGCCATCATCTGGGAGGGCGATGACCCGACCCAGGACGAGAAGATCACCTACGGCCAGTTGCACGAGCGCGTCTGCAAGTTCGCCAACGTGCTCAAGGGCAACGGCGTCAAAAAGGGCGACCGCGTCACCATCTACCTGCCGATGATCCCGGAAGCGACCTATGCCATGCTCGCCTGCGCGCGTATCGGCGCCGTCCATTCCGTGGTCTTCGGCGGGTTCTCGCCGGATAGCCTCGCCAATCGCATCGAGGACGCGGATTCGAAATTCATCATCACGTCGGACGAGGGCGTCCGTGCGGGCAAGCCCATCCCGCTGAAGAAGAACACCGACGAAGCGCTGAAGAAGTGCGCCAAGGGCGGCGAAAAGGTGCTCGTTGTCAAGCGCACGGGAGGCAAGATCGACTGGGTGGCTGGGCGTGACGTCTGGCTGCACGAGGAGCTGGTCAAGGTCAACGGCGACTGTCCACCGGTCGAAATGAGCGCGGAAGACCCGCTGTTTATCCTCTATACGTCGGGCTCGACTGGAAAACCGAAGGGTGTATTGCACACGACCGGCGGCTATCTCGTCTACGTCTCGATGACACACCAGTATGTCTTCGACTACCACGAGGGTGACATCTACTGGTGCACGGCCGACGTCGGCTGGGTCACGGGCCACAGCTATATCGTGTACGGTCCGCTCTCGAACGGCGCGACGACGCTGATGTTCGAGGGGGTGCCGAATTACCCGACGGCATCGCGGTTCTGGCATGTCGTCGACAAGTGGAAGGTCAATATCTTCTACACCGCGCCAACCGCGATCCGCGCGCTGATGGGCGCCGGTGACGATTTCGTGAAGCGTGCCGCGCGCACGTCGCTGCGGCTGTTGGGCTCGGTCGGCGAACCGATCAATCCGGAAGCCTGGGAGTGGTATCACCGCGTCGTCGGTGACGGTCGTTGCCCGGTCGTCGACACGTGGTGGCAGACCGAGACCGGCGGCATCCTGATCACGCCGCTGCCGGGTGCAACCAGAACCAAGCCCGGCTCCGCGACGCAGCCGTTCTTCGGTTGCCAGCCGGCACTGGTCGACGACAAGGGTAACATCCTCGAGGGCGAGGCATCCGGCAATCTCGTAATCCTCGATAGTTGGCCTGGCCAGATGCGCACCGTTTTCGGTGATCACGAACGCTTCGTGCAGACCTACTTTTCCACCTACAAGGGCATGTACTTCACTGGCGACGGCTGCCGGCGCGACAAGGACGGCTATTACTGGATCACGGGCCGCGTCGACGACGTGCTGAACGTCTCCGGCCACCGCCTTGGCACGGCGGAAGTCGAGAGTGCGCTGGTCGCCAACACGAAGGTCGCCGAGGCCGCCGTCGTCGGTCCGCCGCACGACCTCAAGGGCCAGGGCATCTATTGCTATGTGACGCTGAAGGCCGGCACGGAGGGGACCGACGATCTGAAGAAGGAGCTGGTCGGCACCGTGCGCAAGGTCATCGGCCCGACAGCGACGCCGGACTGGATCCAGTTCGCGCCAGGACTTCCCAAAACGCGTTCAGGCAAGATCATGCGGCGCATCCTGCGCAAGATCGCCGAGGACGATTTCGGTAATCTCGGCGACACCTCGACGCTCGCCGACCCGGCCGTCGTCGAGGACCTCATCAAGAACCGGCAGAACAAGCGCAAGGGGACGTGAGCGAGGGCTGGGATCAGACCTTGTTTGGTGCCGGTCATCCGGTTGATGCGCGTGCTTGGCTCCGACCCCGGCCGGGGCTGCGCCTCAACCCACCCGCATCGCCTGCAGCAGGAACGCCAGTTCGGCCTCGAGCACGGCGATGATCGTTTCGGCGCGACGGAAGCCGTGCGCCTCGCCCACGAACTCGTGCAACTCGACGGTTTGGCCGCGAGCCTTCAGCTTCTCGGCAATGAGCCGCGATTGCTCCGGCGGCACCACGCGGTCTTCGAGCCCCTGAAACAGAATCAGCGGCGCCGTCATGCCGTCGATCAATGTGAGCGGCGAACGTTCGCGGCAGACGGTTTTCCAAGCCTTCGGCGTCGTTCCCAGCAAGCGATGCAGGTAGCCGGACTCGAATTTGTGTGTGTGCTCCATCAACAACGTCAAGTCCGAGATGCCGTAGTGGCTGGCGCCGGCCGCGAACACTTTCGTCGTCGCCAGTGCCATCAGCACCGTGTAACCGCCAGCACTGCCGCCCGCGATGCCGATGCGCTCGGCGTCGGCCAGGCCCTCACGTGCGAGCCATTTCGCCCCG